>SVQM01000086.1 GCA_015065335.1 Oscillospiraceae bacterium
GGTGTAAGAATTGATTCCGGTAAGCTTCAGTTCTACTTCCAGGAAGAGCTTATTTTCTCCTTCGAAGCAAATGCTGCCGATGAGAAGATCGGTGATTACGCTGTAAACAATGTCGATGCAACTATCGGTTCACAGAAGACCCCCGTGCTCTTATTCGCAAGTAAGTCCGGTGCTGATCTTTGGATCGGTGTTGACAACTTCGAGGTATGGACTCCCGATTACGATTTCGCAGATGTAACTTACGGTGACGTAAACGGCGATACTAAGATCAACCTTTCCGACGTATCAAAGCTCCTTCAGTTCGTAGCTAAGTGGGATGTTAAGGACTTCAACGAGGCTGCAGCAGACGTAAACGGTGACAGCAAGGTAAACCTTACCGACGCTTCCCGTATGCTTCAGTACATCGCTAAGTGGGATGTAAAGCTCGGCGCATAAATAACAAATCATCCCTCGGATAGATATATCCGGGGGATATTTTTTGGAGGATGTTATGAAAAAGTTTCTTTCAGTAATTCTTGCAGTTGTAATGCTTGTGAGTGTTCTGACTGTAACATCCGGTGCTGTCGGAACACTGATCTTCAGTGACGACTTCGATTCAAGTTTTGATCCACAAAACTGGATCCAGGGGATTGTTTGTGAGTTCAAATGGGATGAGGGTAACGGGAATCTTTACGGATATGCCAATGCTCCTGTACTTCAGTCTAATTATATGGCGGAATCACCTAAAAAATGGGATAAGTTTTATGCGAGCGTTGATTTTAAGATTATCGCTTTTGACAATGTCGAAGGTGAGGATATACCGAACAGAGTAGGTCTGTGGTACCGGGATCAGTTTGAAAATCATGATTTTTATGGTGAAGAAATAGGTCCCGCTTATACGTACTATGTTAATATCAGAACAGGTGAAGCCACTCTATATAAGGATCATTATGTCGAGTATACTGATTCCAACAATATCGTACAGATTGGGGAAATCAATGAAGTTATAGCTTCATCGGTCATTCCCGGAGAAGTCATTGTAGGCGAAAACGCTCCCTGGTATAATATAGGAATAAGAGTTACTGACGGAAAGATAGAATGTTATTTTGACGGTGAGATTGTAATCTCTGCCGTGGCTGATCCCGATGATGAACGTTTTGGTGATTATGCAGTGCATTCTGTTGATCCTACTGTCGGCTCACAGAAAAGTGCTATTCTTATATTCAATTCAATGAATTGGATCGTTCTCGACAATTTCAAAGTATGGTCTGAGGATTACGATCAGAAATCCCATGCTGATGCTGACGGAAACGGTAAAGTCGATCTCCTTGATGTGACAGCAATGCTTAAATATATCGCTAAATGGAAGGGTATCGAAGTTGATACTACTGCTGCCGATATGGATTATAATGGGAAGATAAATCTTTGGGATGTGTCTCTTGTTTTGAAATTGCTGGTCAAATAAAACAGCGTACAATAAAAACCTCCCGCTTGGGAGGTTTTCTTTATCTGAACATTTTCTGATTCTGTGATTGTCTCTGTCTTGAAATATTGAGCACGCCCTCGGGGATATTATTCATAAGCTCAAGAGATTTTCCCGTACCGATGGCAACACATGAGATGGCATTCTTTGCAACCCTTGTGCGGACTCCGGTGACACTTTCAATAAGTCTGTCAAGACCGTACAGAAGGCTTCCTCCTCCGGTCATCACTATCCCGTTGTGGAGAATATCACCGATAAGCTCAGGAGGAGTACGCTCAATAACTGAGCATACTGCTTCAATGATAGCCGTGATAGGCTCCTCAAGCGCATCAGGCATTTCCATTGAGCTGATCCGTATTACCTTAGGAAGTCCCTGTACAAGACAGCGCCCCTTTACCTCTATCCAAGTAGGTTCTTCTCTCTGCCATGCAGAACCGACTCTTATTTTTATTGCCTCTGCGGTACGCTCACCGATAAGCACATTGTACTTGCGGCGAACATAACGGATTATTGCCTCGTCAAATTTGTCTCCCGCCACCTTTATGGATTCGGATACTACAACGTCACGTAGCGATATAACCGCAATATCTGTAGTACCTCCTCCGATATCTACGACCATGTTACCGTTAGGTTTCGTAATATCGATTCCTGCACCGATTGCAGCGGCAACAGGCTCCTCGATAAGATAAGTTTTACGTGCACCTGCCTGAGTTGATGCGTCAAGAACTGCACGCTCCTCAACCTCTGTTATACCGCTGGGAACACAGATAATGACACGGGGAGCAAAAAAGAAGGAATTGTGAGACTTTCCGCAGGCTCTCCTGATGAAATACTGTATCATCCTGAGAGTATATTCATACTGACTTATAACGCCGTCTCTGAGAGGACGGATAGCGGTAATATTGCCGGGGGTACGGCCGAGCATCTGCTGTGCTTCACGACCGACTTTGAGTATCTTGTCGGTGTTCTTGTCGATAGCAACTACAGAAGGCTCTTTCAGAACGATCTTACCCTTGACATAAACCAGAACCGATGCAGTACCGAGATCGATGCCGATATCCTTACTCATGAACATATGCAAATTCCTCCTTTCGCATAATATTCTATAGTAAATTATACACCAAATCTGCAATAATTGCAATAAGGAATCATAAATTTTGAGAATACTGTCGATAATACAGCTAATTTTGGGATTTTTGAATACAAAATCTATGCACAATATGATATTCTGAAGTATTACCAATGTTAATTATATGATATCTTCGTAAAATTATCAAAATATCTTAGTAAAATTATTAAATTATTCAAAAACAGTACACCAACCTTTTTTGATGTAGTGATATAATATCACAGATAATGTATTATTGTGCCCAAATGCGGCACAACACTAAAGATCAGGAGGAAACTATCTTGATAGAAGTCAAAAATCTGACAAAAAGATACGGAACAGTTCGTGCCGTGAATGACATCAGCTTTTCCGTGGATGATGTGGGAGTTTACGGATTCCTCGGTCCAAACGGTGCCGGAAAATCAACCACAATGAACATCATAACAGGTGCTCTTGCTGCCAGTGGCGGTGAGGTTACCATAAACGGTTTCGATATTTTTGAGGAACCGATCGAGGCGAAAAAGTGCATCGGTTATCTGCCTGAGAATCCGCCTCTGTATAGTGACATGACACCTGAGGAATATCTTGTGTTCGTTGCACGTGCAAAGGGGATTCCTGCAGCACGGATCGAGAAGGATGTTGAGGGGGTTATGAAAAAGACCGGCCTTACTCACATGGCCGAGCGTCTTATCAGAAATCTTTCAAAGGGATATAAGCAACGTGTAGGTATTGCACAGGCAATACTCGGAGATCCTGATATCATTATTCTTGATGAGCCTACCGTAGGACTTGATCCTATCCAGATAGTGGAGATTCGTGAGCTTATCAGAGAGCTTGGTAAAGAGCATACCGTTATCCTCTCCAGCCATGTGCTCCCGGAGATAAGCTCTGTCTGCGATTATGTTATCGTTATCTTTCGAGGTAAGATCGTCGTTCAGGATAAACTTGAAAATCTGAACCGTATGTTCAGTGAAACTGAGATACTCCGTGTTACAACGAAGGGTAACGGGGACAAGCTCAGAGCTGCACTTGAAAAGCTTGAGGCTGCTGAGAAGGTTACGGTTGTCTCAAATGCTGTGGAAGTAGAGGCAGTAATTGAGGTGTCAAGCGGTGCCGATATCAGAGAGAATATTTCCGATATCCTCAGAGAGCTTGATATGCCTGTTCTTTCATTTACTTCAAATGCACAGAGCCTTGAGGATATCTTCATCAAGCTCATCAATGAACAGCATATCGTTGAGGATGATCCCTCTATTCCTGTGAAGAAGGTCAAAAAGTCTAAAAGTGAAATCAAACAGTCAAGTAAGGGACGTGCTTATTACGAGGATGATGAGGACGGTTCCGATAATGAGGATGCGGAGTACACACCTCTCTTTGAGGTCGATGATTCCGACGATTCCGACGAGAACGACTGAAAGGAGAATCTGATTAAATGAGTGCAATATACAGAAAAGAACTGCGTTCTTACTTTACCGGTATGACAGGCGCAGTGTTCATGGGATTTATTCTCCTTGTTGCCGGTATTTTTATGTCTATATATGTGTTTGACGGACTTCTTGCTCAGTTTCAGGCACCCTTATCAGCTATGGGATTTATCTATCTTCTTGCAATACCCGTACTTACTATGAGATCTATGGCAGAGGAAAAGGGACAGAAGATCGATCAGTTCCTTTATACTCTTCCCATAAATGTTTCGAAAATCGTTATGGCAAAGTATTTTGCAATGATAACAGTGCTTGCGATCCCTCTTGCGATCCTCGGCATAATTCCCGTAATAATGTCACTTTACGGAAGTGTACATTTCACTGTAGCTTATTCATCACTTCTTGTGATTTTCCTTCTCGGATGTGCTCTTGTTGCCATCGGAATGTTCCTGTCATCTCTTACTGAGAGCCAGGTCATTGCTGCTGTGCTTGCTATAATTACCTTTATTCTTCTTTATTTTGTAAATGCGATCGTAGGTATCATTCCCGAGAATGCATACGTATCTCTCGGTATCTTCTGTGCTCTTGCACTTATCGCAGGTCTCATTCTTTATTATCTTACAAAGAATGTTGTAGTCGGTGTGAGCACCGGAGTCGTTCTTGCAGGTATTACCGTAGGACTTTTCTTGTGGAAAAATACCATGTTTGAAGGTGCATTTGCAAAGGTTATGAGCGTGTTCGATGTGTTCGGACGTGCATACAATTTCTATGACGGAATGTTTGATCTTACGGCAGTTGTATATTATCTTTCAATTGTTGTTATGTTTGTATTCTTCACTGTTCAGTCAATGGAGAAAAAACGTTGGAGTGAGGTGGACTGATAATGAGCAAAAAAATGAATAAAGATTCAATGAATTTCCGCCGATCTCTGAGATCCGGATCATATACTGCGGCGATTTCTGCGTTTCTTGTGGTGATCATCGTTTTTGTAAACCTTATCATGACAGTTCTTCCCGGAAATACCGTGCTTTTTGACCTTACAGAGAACGGAATGTACAGCCTCGGTGATACTACCGGAAATGTGCTTGATACTGTTGATATTCCCGTAACCATATATCATGTTTATGAGGAAGGACAGGAGATTCCCGAGATCTCTAACTTTATCCGCAGATATGCAGATACCTGCTCTGATATTAAGGTAACTGCGGTAGATCCCGGACTTAACCCCAATTTCACAAAACAGTATACCGATGAGCAGATCGAGAACAATACTCTTATCGTTGTAAGTGAAAAGAGAAGCACCATCGTTAATCCGGCAGATATGTATAAGTATTATATGGAAGGTCAGTACCTTTCTTATGAGGAGTACTATGAGCTTGCCAGTATGTACTATATGTATTACGGCTCAGCTCCTTCCGCTGAGGAATATTTCTTTGCTGAGCAGGCTGTGACCTCGGCTGTTGACTATGTTATAACAGAGAATATCCCTGTGATGTACTATACCTCAAAGCACGGTGAAGCAGAGATCAATGCTACCTACACCGATATCATCAGAAATGAGAACATCGAGCTTAAAGAGCTTGAGCTTCTCACCTCAAAAGCTATTCCCGAGGATGCTGAGGCTATTATCATCAATGCTCCCACCATCGATTTTACAACCGAGGAAACTGAGCTTATCATGAATTATATGCTCAGTGGCGGTGATGTAGTATTCCTTACTAATTACGCAACCGAAATGAATACAAAGCTCCCCAATCTTGCAGCTTTCTGTAAGTCTATGGGACTTACCTCCGTTGACGGAATGCTTATGGAAAATACTACAGGAAGCTATTATCAGTCTCCTTATATCACACTTCCCACCATCAATGAGATATCAGCTCCCGCAAAGCTCATGAAGAGCATAAATGTGCCTGTTCTGATCCCCGTTGCACACGGTATCAAGATCGATGAGGCAGCACCTTATACTGTGACAGCGATCCTTACGACAAGTGACAATGCGTACATTAAGCCTGCCGGAACCGATACTTATGTAAAAGAGGATAAAGATCCCGCAGGACAGTTCTACACCGGTGTTCACGTAACTCTTGCAGCGTCTGAGGCTGAGGGCATCGTAAGCGGTGCAGGAAGCTTTGTATGGTATTCTTCAAGTGAGCTTCTGATCAAGGAATATGCATCTTACGGCAACTCCGAGCTCTTTGTTTCTACGCTTAACTCTATGTGTAATAAGAAATCCTCTATTTCCATTATCGGTAAGTCTCTTGATACACCTTATCTTGTAATGACAGAGACTGAGAGCAGAGTGTGGATGGTAGTGTTTATTGCAGTGATACCTCTCGCTGTTCTTGTCGGTGGATTTACCGTTTGGTACAGACGTCGAAGAAGATAAGTGTGGTCGGCCGACAGAAAGGAAACCCAAATGGCAAAAAAGAAGAATAAAAAGCTCATTCCCCTTATCTGTATGTTCGTGGCGGTTGCTGCTATTGTCGGTGCTTATTTCTATATCGAGAGCCTTGACCTTAATAAAACGAACACTGATGAGGAAGATTCATCAAATGGTTCAGGTGTCGTTGCGATACAGAGCAAATCAGTTGACGATCTTGTTTCCATGACCTTCAATGACAAAAACGGTGATCCCATTACCTTTGTAAAAGAGGAAGGGGTCTGGTACGTTGAGGATGACAGAGTTTTCCCTGTAGATCAGTCTGCGATGAACGATATTACTGCAACTCTCGGAACTCTTCTTGCTACAAGAACTATTGATGATGATACCGGTGAGTACGGCTTTGATAAGCCGAAAAATGTGATTTCAGCTACTTATGATGAGGATGACGGAAAGGTTACCGTGAGATATACTATCGGTAATAAAAATGATTTTAACAGCGGTACGTATCTCCGTGACGATGTAAGCGGAAAGATATATATCTGCTCCTCTGATCCGTCGACCAATTTTGAAGTGCTGAAGGAAGAGCTTATTGAGCTTGATGTGGCGGCATACGATGTTGAGCCTGCATCTACTCATACAGTTACCATCATCGGTACCGACGGCAGAAAGAATGTCATCACCGATAACGACGGAATAGATGAATTCCTCGGAGATCCCTTCGGCAACATTGATTGCAGTGATTGGGTAGAGTATGACTGCGATGCTGCGGATATGGCGAAGTACGGTATCACAAAAGCCGAGGATAAAGCGAGCATTATGCTGAACTATAAGACTACAGTCAGTGTTACAGATGAAAACGGCGAGTCTACTCCCAAGCGTCAGGAGACGACCTATAACATCTGGTTTGGCGATGTTCTTGACGATGGCAGTGTGTACTATACCATAACCGATTCCACATTCGTGTACAAGCTGTCAAAGGAAGATTTCAAGCTTGCAATGTCATACCTTGACTATGTTCCTGCACCCGAGACTACCTCGGTAAGCGAATAAAGCTAAAGCTTTATAATTTATAAGTTTTGAAGTTTCCAAAGAAACATTTTCAAAAGTTTCTTTGGCGGGGTATGGGGCAGAGCCCCAAATATAAATCCCTATTATTCGAATATTTCACGCCTTTTCGGAATATCATTTAGTGATAAGTTTGTCCGGAAAGGCGTGATTTTTTTTATGAGCAACAGGATCAAAAAAATATTTTCTGTGTTTCTTTCGGCGATAATTTGTCTGTCAACGGTAACTTTGGCTATGGCAGAGGATAAAACACCTCCTTTTGATGTAAATGCCAAATCAGCGGTGCTGATGGATGCAGAAACAGGTACGATCCTTTATAACAAAAACGGAGATGAAGCACTTCCGCCTGCTTCGGTTACGAAGGTAATGACACTTCTTCTCGTCATGGAAGCGATCGACAACGGATCATTCAAGCTCACCGATCCGGTTACGGTCAGCGACTATGCGGCATCAATGGGCGGTTCTCAGGTTTTTCTTGAACCCGGTGAGGAGATGTGTGTCGAGGAGATGCTCAAATGTGTCATAATCGCATCGGCAAATGATGCAGCGGTTGCACTTGCTGAAAAGACTGCGGGCAGTGTGGATGAATTTGTCAGAAGGATGAACGAACGTGCCGCAGAGCTCGGAATGAAGAATACACATTTCGAGAATCCCACGGGACTTGACGATAACGTGACAAATCACACAATAAGTGCAAGGGATATTGCAATAATGTCTCGTGAGCTTATTCGTCACGAGACTATTCTAAAATATTCGTGTATATGGATGGATACAATAAGAAACGGAGAATTCGGACTTACGAACACCAACAGACTTATCCGTTTCTACAACGGCGCTACAGGGCTTAAAACAGGCTCCACTTCAAAGGCGGGATTTTGTATCAGTGCTACGGCAAAACGTGACGGAATGCATCTTATAGCCGTTATAATGGGCTCGCCTACAAGGGATGAGAGAAACAGTGCCGCAAAATCTCTTCTTGACTATGGATTTGCAAAGTATTGTGTTTATACAGCAGACGGTGGGAACGCAGGTAAGGTGAAGGTAATAGGCGGAACAAAAGATGCCGTTCAGGCGAAATACGAGGGGTTGACAAAGCTCCTGCCGGCGGGCAAAAAAGACAGTGTTAAGATCGAGATAAAGCTTGATGATAAGATCAGCGCTCCGGTAAAAGAAGGCCAAAGGGTGGGGGCGGTGAGATATCTGCTTGACGGAGAAGTGATAGGCGAAATACCCGCTACAGCAGCAGAATCAGTACCAAGAATAGGGTATTTCAGACTTCTTTACAGAATGCTTTGCAGATTTATCCTCGCATGAGTGAAAAAATAGATAACAAATGGAATTTTTTTGTCGACACGTATTGAAAAATTTGTCCGGGTGTAGTATCATATAATAGTGAAAATGTTGTTTTAGGAGAATATTCTCCAAAAGAAAGGACTTTAAAATGGCACTTAAACTTAACGAAAAATTCCTCGGCGGATTTGTGGCTGCAAATGAGGTGGAGGAGCTCTCCGTAGCTGCTCTGGCGGCAAAGAAAACTACAGTGGATAAGACCGGTGC
>SVQM01000087.1 GCA_015065335.1 Oscillospiraceae bacterium
GCTTCTCGGAGTGATAGTGCCGGTGATCGTCAGTGTTCGAAAGATCGCTGACGGTACACGGTGCCAGCTCCGCTCGGAGATGCTCCGCATATACTACCACAACAGGGAGCATGAAAAAATCAGGCAGTACGAACTTGAAAACTTCATCATGCTCTACGAGGCATACAAGGCACTGAAAGGAAATTCATTCATCGACAAGATATACAAGGAGGTCCTGTCATGGGAGGTCATTACGTAGGGAAGGGGTTTCCCCTCCCTCATGAAAGGAGAAATGTATGACAAACTTTATCAAAAACCTTGCAAACCTTATTAAGGTAAAAACGATCGTCACCTTTGTAGTGCTGATCGTTTTCGGGGTACTAAGTCTAAGAGGACAGATATCACCCGATAATGTAATGATAGTAACATCAACGGTGATAGCGTTCTACTTTGGTACTCAGCACGAGAGAAAGGAGTAAACAATGGTTAAATACAAAGGAATAGACACGTCTCTGTATCAGGGGCCCATCGACTGGAAGAAGGTGCGTGCTGACGGTGTGGAGTTTGCTATGATAAAGGCATCCCAGGGGCGCACATCCTCTTACGATGAACCCTTCACCGATCCGAGATTTCACGAAAGTGCGAAGGGTGCAGGTGCAGCAGGGCTGTACTGGGGCTGCTATCACTACCTCTGTGCGAGAAATCTTGCGGAAGCAAAGCAGGAGGCGGAATATTTCGTAAAGCTGCTCCTGCCATACAAGCATCAGATGAAGCTGTGGGCGGCGGTTGACGTGGAGGATGACGGCTACATGGGGCATCTCAGCAAAGCGGAGGTGACTGCCGTTGTCAAGGAATTCTGCAGGATAGTGAAGGCTGCGGGGCTTCGTCCCATGGTATATGCTAATTCCTATTGGCTCAACTCCAAATTTGACGTACCTGCAGACATTCCCGTTTGGGAAGCAAACCTGAGCATTGACAAACGTCCTGTACGTGCGAAGATCTGGCAGAACAGCTTTACCGGAGACGTTGACGGGATCTCAGGAAGCGTAGACATGAACGAAGGCATCGACATCATCGGTGATGCCAACGGTGACGGCAAGGTGAATCTTTCAGATGCATCCGTGATGATGAAGCACATTGCGAAGCATAAGGACATCGAAATCGATGAGGGACAGTCCGACATAAACGATGACGGATATGTGACGCTCTCTGATGTGTCGGCTCTTATGCGGCGTATTGCGGGTTGGAAATAACTTTACAAAGGTCCGGTAATGTGGTAGAATGACTGTGAAAGTCATGTACCCGTTACCGGGCCTTTTACGCCTATATTGGAGAAATCACACATTGAAAGGAATTTTAATTATGAAAAGAATCATCGGGGCAGCCCTCGCTCTCGCTATGCTTGTATCATGCAACAATAATACCGCCGAGCCTGCAGTGACGACAACGGGTGAGGAGAGCAGTGCCCCCACCGAGACCACGGTGATGACGACCGTGGAGGAGGAGACGGAGGAGACGACGGCAGATGAGGGTTCTTTTGATATCGAGGAACTTCTTGCCGAGTGCACCGTGTATGATGTGACTACGGAGACTTTAACAGAGCCTCTTGGCAAGCTTATGGATATGAGAGACACAGATAAACCGAAGAAAGTTGCACTGCGTGTCAATGACATTGATGATCTGTTGTTTTTTATGGAATATGGTTTATCCGAATACAACACTCATACATATTATATTACACGTATCTTTTCGGGAACCGTTGAAATTGTCATTCCGAATCAACAGTTTGAATATAATTACGTCGGCTTTAATGCTAATCACAAAGGTGGTACCACGATCATAGAAAATAGTAACGGACATGGCACATATGGTCAGTATTACGTAATACGTGAAAGCAAATATTTCCTAATCGAAAATTCCGCATCGGAAAGCAATGTTGCTCTTTATCTTAATATGGCGGAAGATGGTGAAGTGACGTACAAAAAAATTGCGGCAAAATATCATGTGAACAATTTTGAAGCGTTTCTTATGGCGTATGAATCAGATGACGATTTTTATGAAGAATATGGCAGTGTTGTTTTTGAAAACGAAGAAGCGATCTTTGTTCCGATTGAAATTGTAACTGTTGGCAACGACGATACTTGGAGTATTGCCATCAACAGTTTTTTTGAAAAGTACGGTGTTGATTCCATCGGAGAACTTGCAGAACTATACAAACAGTATGTTGCCGAGGGCAGAGAAAGAGAATTTATGGGATTAGAATGAACTAGATAAAGGAAAAAATGAGTTTAACTAGCAATCAAATAACACAAATAATGAACGAGTACATAGAATCTATCGAAAATTCAGGAAAAATATATTGGAATAAAGGGATAGTACCAACAAAAGAGAATTGGGGATTTACAAATACTAAATGTGGTAGTAACTGTACATCAAATCATTTTCCCGAAATGGGGATGGGTATACAATGCTATGCTTTTGCGAGATTTATTGCGTATTTACTTACCGGTATATCTCTATATGGAGTAGATGCAGTACAGAATGGGGCAAATGTAGGAGGAGGATGGACTAAGATATCTGATCTTACTAACTATGAATTTAAACCTGGGGATATTGTAGAAACAACCGATCCTCATACCGCAATAGTATTAAGTTCTAACGGTACAACAGTACAATTTTTGGAACTGTGGACCAGAGAAGAATATGGATGTAAACTTGCATACGGAAATTTTTATAATGGTATTACAAGTCGTGCACATGTTGACCATCTTAGAAAAACTGTAAATCAAGGAGGGACAGTTAAACACGTCATCAAATGTCCGCCTATTGAGCAGGTTTTTGTCGAGCCACCTGAACTTCCGCCGGATGGTACCACCTCAACCATCGATCTGTACCGCAACCACACATCAACAGACACGGCACTTTACAAGAACGATCTTGAATACACGGCAGGAAGCGGCGATGTGATAAACGGCGGTGTAGCACCTACACGCACCGGGTACCGCTTCCTCGGATGGTACACTGCAAGGACCGGCGGAACGAAGGTAACGAAGTATTCGGATATCCCTGAGGGGACGGCTGCTCTGTATGCTCAGTGGTGCGAATTATAAAAAAACGAACATAATTTCCAAAAGGGTATTGACAAATAAAATTATCTGTGCTATAATATAGCAAACAATTGTTTAGCAGGTGCTTACCTGCATATATTTTGATGCATCAAAGAACAAAAGTTTTGGAGGTGATTGAAATGATTTTCGTTCTGCGGTGTTGTTGACATAATATGGAAAATATGATACTATGATAGTATAAAACTAATCCTTGAACAAAACAAAGGAGCCTATATTATGAAAAAATACACCGCAATAATAACGACAGCCCTCGCTCTCGCTATGCTTGTATCATGCAACAATAATACCGCCGAGCCTGCGGTGACGACCACGGGCACGGTGGGGATAACGGGAGGAGCAAGTCCCTCCCCTACCGAAACCACGGTGATGACGACCGTGGAGGAGACGGAGGAAGCGACAGAAGAAACTACGACCGATGTGGATTCCTTTGATGTTGAAGGATTTCTCAACGAGTGCACCGTGTATGATGTGACTACGGAAAGAGAAAGCTATCTTCAACCGCTGAAAGAACTGCAAGAGCTCGACGATTTCCAAAAGCCCGAAAAGATCGCATTGAGGTTTACGGATGCGGAAGGACTCGTTTTGTTTATGGAGATAAGTCCTGACCAATATGTTTATTCTGTTAAATATATTACGAATGGTAACGTAAGTGTTTCTATGAATACCGAGGATAAATTCTTTTATATGCAACGAGGATTCTTTGTGAAGTATTGCAGTGATGTAATCATTGTTCAGAACGGAGAAGAAGCTTTTTCGGATTATTATGTATTCAAAGATGATAGATATACTATTATAGAGAATTATGCTAATGTGAGTGGTTATACTCTTGACATTATAAAGAGTGATGCAGGTGAATTTCTCTATTACAAGTATAACTGGAAGTATGCTAAACCTAAATATCTAGGGGGGCTTGTAGATGCATATGAAAGTGATGCTGATTTCTATAGAGAAAATGGTAAAATGTCAGTGGAAAACGGAGAAGTGATATTTGACGCTGAAGATGTAATGACAGTCGGTGAGTGGTACCAATCAGACTTTTTTCCGTATAAAAATTACAGAGATAAACACGGCGCAGAAACATTTAGGGAATTTGCAGAGATTTTCAAGCAATATGTGAGTGAGGGCAGAGAAAATGAATTTTAAAAATAAGATTAAAGAAAGGTAGAAGAAATGAGTTTATCAAAAAGTGAAATAACAGAAAAAATAAATGGGTACATAAAATGTATAGAAGACTCCGGAAAAATATATTGGAATAAAGGGATAGTACCGGATGAAACTGATTGGGGACTAACCGCGACAAAATGTGGTGCTAGTTGTACTTCTAATACATTTTCCACTGGGATACAGTGCAACGGATTTGCAAGATTTATAGCATATCTTTTGACTGGAACAAAATTAGGAAATGTATATGGCGAAAATCATAACGATGATGTTGGAGGTGGATGGATAAAAAAGTCAAATTTGGATAACTATATTTTTTGTCCGGGTGATGTAGTTGAAGTGAATGATTCTAGGGGTGAACATTCTGCAGTTGTGATAAGTTCTGATGGCATAAATGTACAATTCTTGGAATTGTGGAGTAGCGAGGGGTGTCAGGTTGCACATGGTGATTTTAATGGCGGAGCGACATGGACAGATTCTACAGTTACAGGTATAAAGAGCTTTGCAAGTCACGTAATCAAATGCCCATCCATTGAAAAGGTTTTTGTAGAGCCACCTGAGCTTCCGCCGGATGGTACCACCTCAACCATCGACCTGTACCGCAACCACACATCGACAGATGCGGTACTGTACAAGAACGATCTTGAGTACACGCCGGGAAGTGCCGATATGATAAGCGGCGGCGAAGTACCAACCCGCACCGGGTACCGCTTCCTCGGATGGTACACTGCAAGGACCGGCGGAACGAAGGTAACGAAGTATTCGGATATCCCCGAGGGTACGGCTGCTCTGTATGCTCAGTGGGTGGAGACTGTGACGGTGTCTTTCTACAACGATCTTGCGAGCAACGGTGGAAAGCTCATTGGTACACGCACATATGAGGTCGGCAAAAAGTATTCGACTGTGGGATTCCCGTCACCCGGTACACGTGTCGGGTACACATTTGACAAATGGTATACTGCTACCGGCGGATATGTTGAGACATGGTCCGACGTAACAAAAACGAGAACTGCACTGTATGCACATTGGAACGCAAACACGTACACAGTTACTCTTAAAAATAATGACGGAACAAATATTTCCGAAAATCACAATATTCAGTTCGGCGGTAAATACGGTGATGCTCTGGCAGCTCTTGACGATCGATGCGGATACAGCTTTGTTGAATGGAACACAAAGGCTGACGGAACAGGGACAGTATACAACGAAAACAGCAATGCAGAAGCAAAAAATATAACATTACATGCAATATGGGAGGTAAAAAAAGTGGAAGTAAATTACAAATATGGTTATGAAGTAAATGGCGAAGAGAAGACCGGATCGGGAGAGGTTGATTACGGTGATACTTACGGTGATGTTGTAGGAACTAACGTTCCCGATATGGACAATATGGTACACCCCGATGGCAGTTATGACTTTGTGGGATGGTACCACGATAAGGTGGAGGAAAATGATACGGTAGTGATGGATGCAGAGCACACTCTTACGGCGAAGTGGGAAAAGAAAAAATATAAAGTTTCTTTTTCTGCCGGTAACGGTGAATTTATGGATCCTATTCCCGACATGGAAGTAACTCACGGTGACACATATGGGGTGCTTCCTGTACCGAGATCGAATGATCTTCGCAAGTTTAATTACTGGTATTATGATGACGGTGAGAATAATACGGCATACGGTGAGGAAAGTCAGGTTAAGGAAGGCGATCACACCCTCACGGCGAGCTGGAGTAGTTATATGTATGTAAGATTTTTATATGAGGACAGTAATGGCAACGAATGTTCCGCCGGAAGAAGTCAAATATACGGTAATTTATACAGAGACGTGCCGGAGCTTCCGGAAAAAGAAGGTTATGATGCAATGTGGGTGTTTCTGGGCGAGGATTCGCCGTATAACGGTACACCGTTCACACCGAGAATGATGGTACATCCGGATCATCCTGATGTGATATGTGCTGTATACGCACTGAAGCCTTGATTTTTTGTAAAGAATAAACCACACGCTGTTTTGCAGGATTTTTACACGAATCCTGCAAAACAGCTTTTCCTTTTCGGGGATTTACCCGTTTTTTGCACAAATTCAAAATAATTCTGTCAAATCTATTGCAATTTCGCATAGTATGTAATATAATATTAAAGTATGAATATTTGCGGGATGCGGTCCCGCAGGGATAATCACGACAAGAAAGAGGAACACCATGACGAAACTGATCCTTCCCGATGGATACGAGACTGCTCTCGGAATGGGTGATACCCAGCGTGCCATCGAGGTGTGCAAGCAGTCATTTGCCAGAGGCCTCTCTGAGGAGCTGAATCTCAGGCGTATTTCGGCGCCGCTGTTCGTTCTCCCCGAAAGCGGACTCAACGACAATCTCAGCGGAGTTGAGCGTCCTGTTTCCTTTGACATTCCCCATGCGGGAAAGAGTGCTGAGATAGTACATTCTCTCGCTAAATGGAAGCGCATGGCGCTGTACCGTTACGGCTTTGAGCCGGGAGAGGGACTTTACACAGACATGAACGCTATCCGCAGGGATGAGGAGACTGACAACCTGCACTCCATTTACGTGGATCAGTGGGACTGGGAGAGAGTCATCACTCCCGAGGAGAGATGCGAGGAGTATCTCCATGATACGGTACGTCGCATCGTTCGTGCCATGAGCGAGGCTGACCGTGCGCTTTGCCACGCATTTCCTGCCCTTAAGCGTCACATCCACGGAGACGTGTTCTTTGTGACTGCAGAGGAGCTTGAGAGGATGTACCCCGATCTCACCGACAAGCAGAGGGAGGATGCCGTCTGCCGTGAGCATGGATGTGTGTTCATTCAGGGGATCGGTGCACCGCTGCCAATTTCGGGCAAGCCTCATGACAGCAGAGCTCCTGATTATGACGACTGGACTTTGAACGGTGATATCCTCGTATGGTACGAGCCTCTCGGACGTGCCGTGGAGCTTTCCTCCATGGGAATCCGAGTTGATCCTGCGGCTCTTGACCGTCAGCTCACTGCATCGGGCAAGGATGACAGACGCAGTCTTGAATTCCACAAGATGCTTCTTGCAGGCGAGCTTCCGCTTACTATCGGCGGCGGTATCGGTCAGAGCAGGCTTTCGCTCGTTATGACCGGCAAGGTGCACATCGGTGAGGTACAGTGCTCTGTATGGCCCGATGAGATGTACAAGGTCTGCCGTGAGCATGGAATATTCCTTCTTTGACAGAAGGAATATTCAGTGAAATCCGACTTTGTCGGGTGAAATCCACACGATGTGTGGATGAAATCGCACTCCGTGCGGTGAAATATTTGCCTTCGGCAAATGTTATGGTAGCTTTGCTGCGCAAAGCAATTTTATTGAAATAAGTTTACCTGTTTTTATATAAAGTTTTTGGAGAAGGGGTCCGGGGGAGTACCTTTTTTCAAAAAGGTGCTCCCCCGGTAAATAACAAAACCCAAAGAAAGGCTATGACCAATGACATACGGACAGATGAACAAGGCAGAGCTTGAGGCGGTGAGAGATGCGGCTGCCGCAAGGCTTGAGGAGTACAAGGCACAGGGACTGAAGCTTGATCTTACAAGAGGAAAGCCCGGTGCGGCGCAGCTTGACATTACCGAGGGGATGCTCGGTGTTATCAGCGCAGGCGACGACTGCTTCTCAGAGGCAGGACTTGACTGCCGCAACTACGGCATCCTTGACGGACTTCCCGAGACAAAGAAGCTCTTCTCCGACCTTCTCGGCATCCCCACATCAAGGATCTTCGTTGCGGGAAACTCATCTCTCAACCTTATGTACGATACTGTAGCGAGAGCTATGCTTTACGGAGTTCTCGGAAGCGAGAAGCCCTGGGGCAAGCAGGGTGAGATCAAATTCCTCTGCCCATCTCCCGGATACGACCGTCATTTTGCCATATGTGAGTCTCTCGGGATCAAAATGATCACCGTTGACATGACTCCTGCGGGCCCTGACATGGATCAGGTACGTTCATATGTTGAAAACGACGCATCCGTCAAGGGAATCTGGTGCGTGCCTAAGTATTCCAATCCCGACGGAATTACATACACCGACGAGGTCGTTGAGCAGATGGCGGCACTGAAGCCTGCGGCTCCCGACTTCAGGATCTTCTGGGACAATGCTTATGCGGTGCATGAGCTGACCGATGAGTTCACACCTCTCGCCGATATCTTCACCCTTGCGGAGAAGTACGGCAATGTGGACAACATCTTCTATTTTGCTTCTACCTCAAAGATCTCCTTCCCCGGCTCGGGTGTTGCGATCATGGCGGCAAGCGAGGCGAACCTTGAGCAGATCAAGCCTATTCTTGCCTGTCAGACTATCGGCTTTGACAAGATCAATCAGATGCGTCACGTGAAATACTTCGGCTCAGCCGAGGGCATCATGGAACACATGAAGAAGCATGCGGCGATCATGCGTCCCAAGTTCGAGATCGTTGACCGTGTAATGCGTGAGGAGCTTGGCAGCACAGGTGCCGCTGAGTGGATCATGCCGAAGGGCGGATATTTCATCAGTCTGTACGTTCCAAAGGGATGTGCCAAGGCGGTATACGATGAGTGTGCCAAGGCGGGCGTTGCTCTGACTAAGGCCGGTGCGACCTATCCTTACGGCAAGGATCCCTACGACCGCAACCTCCGCATCGCTCCCACCTTCCCCTGTGAGAAG
>SVQM01000088.1 GCA_015065335.1 Oscillospiraceae bacterium
CTACCAAGAATGCTACTGTTGAGACAGGCGCTGTTGTTCGTGTACCTCTCTTCATCGAGGTTGGCGAGAAGATCAAGATCGATACTCGTACCAGCGATTACCTTGAGAGAGCGTAAGTGCTTGAATGTTAGTCTGTACGGTGAGTACAGATAAAAAGTGAAAACAACAAATGTGTGGGCGATCAATGATCGCCCCATCATATAATACGGTGCTTCCGTATGATGAAAAGGAGAATTATCATGGATATGAATATCAGAGAGAAGAGCGCATATCTGAAGGGCCTTGCTGACGGTCTTAAGCTTGATCCCGCAAAGGATGAGGTGAAGCTTCTGAACGCTATCATCGATCTGCTCGGCGACATCACCGAGGCTGTTGATGAGATGGACGATGATATGGAGGTTCTGAACGACTATATCGAGGAGATCGATGAGGATCTCGGTGCAGTAGAGGAGATCGTATACGAGGATTTCGACGATTGCGATTGCTGCGACTGTGACGATGATGATTGTGACTGCGATGACGATGATTGCGATTGCTGTGACGGTGATTTCCGTATGCTCATGTGCCCTCACTGCGATGAGGAGATCTACTTTGATGACTCCATCGAGCCTGACGAGCTGGTTTGTCCCGCTTGCGGTAAGGCTGTTGCAGACGAGCCCGCAGACGCTGAATAAGAAACAGAAAAGGACCGCTCGGGGGAGACCTCGGGCGGTTTTTTTGTATTGTCTATAAAAGCTTGCGTTTTGAGGAGTCATAATTCATTATTTCAAGTATTGTTCTTGCACCAAGACAAAATCCCTCAATGAAGCTTTCTCTTTCTGATATGCTTTCCATTATTGATGACATATCGTTGATCTCATTCCAGATGGATTTATCTTCTTCGCATAATGATTCATTGAGCTTTTTCATTAAATCGGTGGTTTTTGTAAGAAGCTTTTTGTATTCTCCATCGACTTTTATATGCTTTTCCATTGGACAAATATTTCCGTAGTATAACTCGTCAAGAATAGACATTTTTGACCTCCCAAAAATAAATACTGTATATATTATAGACGATTATCGTCTAAATGTCAATAGACGAATTGTGTCTATGGTAAAATATTTTTGAGGTGATGAAAATGACTATATATGAAAGAATAAGAAATCTCAGAGAAAGTCTGGATCCGCCAATGTCGCAAGCGGAGCTTGGTAGGAATCTTCATAAAACACAACGTGCAATATCAAGGCTTGAGACAGGAGAATCACATCTGCAGGACTCTGACATTATAGCTTATTGTAATTTTTTCAGAGTATCGGCAGATTATATTCTTGGGTTGACTGATGATTGGGACAGGAAGTAGGGATCATATAAACAGGGGATATGTTATCGGGATATCTTTTCCCATAGAAAGGTATTGAAAATGGATAAGAAACTGAAATTCGGAATGATCGGCACAAATTTTATCAGCCACACCATGGCTGAGGCTATCATTGAATCGGGATGTGCCGAGATATATGCAGTGTATTCAAGAAAACACGAAACAGGCGCAGCATTTGCCGAAAAATACGGTGTTCCTTCGGAGAGAGTGTACACAACTCTTGAAGATATAGCGGGATCGGGGATCGATGCGATGTATATTGCATCCCCAAATAAATTCCACGCAGAGCAGAGCATTTTCTTCCTTCGCCGTGGGATACACGTGCTCATCGAGAAGCCTGCAGGTGCAGATGCCGCTGAGTACGAGGAGATGTGCCGTGTAGCCGAGGAGAATGGGGTAGTGCTAATGGAGGGAATGAGGCAGGCGCACGATCCTGCATGGCAGATCGTCTGCGATGCACTGCCCGAGATCGGGCGGATCCGTCATGCTTCCTTTGAATTTTGCCAGTACTCCTCAAGATACGACCGTCATAAAGCAGGTGAGCATACCAATACATTTGACCGTACCTTCGCCAATGCATCAATGTTTGATATAGGTGTGTACCCACTCCATTGCCTCGTGATGCTTTTCGGTGAGCCGAAGAGAGTTCAGGCAAATTCCGTTTTTCTTGAAAACGGATTCGAGGGGTGCGGTGAGATCACTCTTGCCTATGACGGATTTACTGCATCGGCACTGTATTCGAAGATATATGATTCTCCTCGTCCATCCGCTATCTACGGTGAGGAGGGATGCATATTTATAAATAAGCTGTCTGTGCCTGCATCTGCAACTCTTTGCCTCCGTGGGAAGGAGCCGGTACAGCTTCCCGTTGTGGGAAAGGAGAACAACATGGTCTACGAGGTCAGAGACTTCGCAACCCTTGTGAGAGACGGAGATGTGATCCATCCATACACCGATACCACCGCAGTGGTGATGAGGATAATGGATGAGGCGAGACGTCTTGCCGGTGTGAAATTTGATTAAATGAGATAAAACAAGCTCATCGGGGGAAGAAAAACTTTTTGAAAAAAGTTTTTCTTCCCCCGAACCCCTATCTTTTCAAAAACTTTTTAATATGGGTGGATCATTCCACATTGACTCCTTTTTTAAACAGCTTTACGCTTATGAGATAATTTACGATGATAACCATAGTATATGAAATGATAGACACAATGACGATCAGCTTCATAAGGGAAGGTGAGATAACGGGATTCAGCTCTGTGAACAGATCAATGATCCTTGTGTCATAGAGAGAAGCTATAAGCATGAGAAGAACTGTAACTATCTGACTTCCCATGTATATTATACCGCCGAACAGGACGGACAGACCGATCTTGCTTTTGTTTAACTTGTGTCCGAGGATTATTCCCGTGTAGCCGCACTGCAGGATGTTGAAAAACTGCAGAAACAGTATGAGCAGAAATACAAGGATCAGCGTTATTATAGATGTGCCGTACATATCCGCTGCGGGGTATACGAAAGACTTTATTGCCTCACCGATCCCATTTGAGTAGTACATGATGCAGAGGCAGATACCGATCACGACCATTGTCAGACATAGGGTGACTACAGAGTTAATAAACTTTGCTGCCAAATGGGTTCCCTTGGTGACGGGCAGCGTGTGTGTGAGATATGACTCATCACCGTAGAAATTCTGCCTGAAGCGTACCCACAGCCGTAAAAGGTTGTTGAAAAGCGCACTGCACATCATTGAGATTGTGACTCCCTGACAGAACCGGCTGAAGAAATACACCATAAAGGAGCTGTCTTCAAAGGCGAAAAGTATTCTCGTGATAAGCGCAAATATTACGGAGATGCTGTAGAAGATCACCAGGAACTTAAGGGTGTTTCTGATCTCGTATTTTAACAGTTTTTTCAGCATTTGAACATCCTCCTGAATATCTCGTCAACAGATAAGCCTTCCTCCTCACGGAGTGAATCTGTGTCAGAGGTAAGAACTATCTTGCCCTTGTCAATAAATATCACATCGTCAAGTATGCGTTCAATATCGCTTATAAGATGGGTTGAAATGAGCACGGACGCACCTTCATCAAAATTTGTGAGAATGGTGTCGAGAATGTAGTCTCTCGTTGCGGGATCAACTCCGCCCATAGGCTCATCAAGGATGTAGAGATCGACCCTTCTGCTCATTACAAGTGCAAGCTGAACCTTTTCCTGCATACCCTTACTCATTTTCGACAGCTTTTCTGTGGGATCAAGATCAAGATCTCCCAGAAGACGTCTTGCCTTTGCCTCATCAAAATTCTCGTAAAAATCTCTGTAATATTCGATGACACAGTCGACAGACATGGTCTTGTCAAGAGCGATCCTTTCGGGAAGGTATGAGATGGCCTTTTTGCTCTCAACACCTACAGGCAGACCGTTTACAAGGATCTCTCCCGATGTGGGTGTGAGAAGATCACATATCAGCTTTATGAGGGTGGATTTTCCCATACCGTTTTTGCCGAGCAGGCCAACGATCCTTCCCTCGGGGATCGTGATGCTTATGTCATCAAGAATCTTTTTCTTTCCAAAGCTCTTGCAAAGATTTTTGCATTCAACTACTGCCATTACTTATTCACCTCTTTTGTAAGATAATCTACGATCTCGGTATCCGTAACCCCGAGGCTTCTCATAGATGTCAGGTATTTCTCGGAAAGGATTCGTGCCTGCTCATGTCTGAGGCTTTCGATAAGCTCTGTGTCCTCAGTGACGAATTTACCGTTGGTACGTTCGGTGAAGATAAGTCCCGAATCCTCAAGCTCGCCAAGAGCCTTTTGCATGGTATTGGGGTTCACCTTCGTGAGCAGTGCCAGCTCTCTCACCGAAGGGATCCTCTCCCCGGGAGACAGCCTGCCGGATATGATATGCATTTTCATCTGTTCTACAAGCTGTATGTATATTGGTGAAGTATTGTCGAATGTGAATGTCATACCCGTTTCCTTTCACTGTATTACTTGACTAATACAATAATACACTATGATCATGAGTTTGTCAAGAGGAAATTTGAAAAAATAAAAAAGGTACAAATTGATGTACCTTTTTCTGTTATTTGAAAGTTTTTGCGGGGGAGTCCGAGGGGGAGCTTTTTTCAAAAAGCTCCCCCTCGGCAACAATAATTATTCTATTATACGCCGAGATCCTGTACCCAGATGGTACGAACCTCGTCTTCCTTCTTGGGATTGTTGCGGGCTTCAAGGAATTTGGGTGCGACCTGAGGGAACATCGCAATGCTCAGTACATCCTCAATGGACTTTGCAAGACCGCTTGCCTTTGCCTCAGCCTTGTACTTCTCAAGCTCAGGCTCAATAAGATCAGCAGGACGACATGTGATCACCTCATCGTCACCGATGCACTTACGGCGTACTTCCTCATTCACGGGAGCAGGCAGAGCACCGTACTCACCACGGAGAAGTCCCTTGGATTCCTTGGGAACCATCTTGTATCTCTCACCTACGAGGATGTTCATAACAGCCTGAGTACCAACGATCTGGCTTGTAGGAGTAACGAGAGGAGGATAACCGAAGTCCTCACGAACTCTCGGAACCTCTGCAAGAACGTCGTAAAGCTTATCCTCAGCACCTGCCTGCTTAAGCTGGCTGAGCAGGTTGGAGAGCATTCCTCCGGGAACCTGGTAAAGAAGTGTGTTGGGATCAACATTAAGAACCTTGGGGTCAAGGATGCCATCTGCCTTCATCTTTGCGGCAACCTTGCGGAAATGAGCCGCTGCAACGCTCATCTTCTGGAGATCAAGTCCGGTGTCACGCTCGGTGGGAGCGAGAGTTGCAACGAGAGACTCAGTCGCAGGCTGTGCAGTACCGTTTGCCATAGGGGAGAGGGCACAGTCAACGATATCAACTCCTGCCATAGCTGCCATGAGGTTGGTCATGTCACCGATTCCTGCAGTATTGTGAGTGTGAAGGTGGATCGGAATAGATACCTTTGCCTTCAGTGCCTTAACAAGGCTGAACGCATCGTAAGGGAGAAGAAGGTTAGCCATGTCCTTGATACAGATAACATCAGCACCTGCCTCCTCAAGTCTTGCAGCCATGTCAACGAAGTATTCCTCGTTGTGAACGGGGCTGACGGTGTAGCTGAGAGCCGCCTCGCAGATTCCGCCGTATGCCTTGATAGCCTTCATTGCACGGTCCATGTTACGGATATCGTTTAGAGCATCGAACACACGTACAACGTCGATTCCGTTTTCGATGGACTTCTTTACGAACATATCTACAACATCATCAGCGTAGTGCTTATAACCGAGAAGGTTCTGACCTCGGAGGAGCATCTGGAGCTTTGTCTTAGGCATAGCTTTTTTGAGAGTACGGAGTCTCTCCCAGGGATCCTCGTTCAGAAATCTCATACAAGCATCGAATGTCGCACCGCCCCAGCACTCAAGTGACCAGTACCCGATATCGTCAAGTACCTCACATGCAGGGAGCATGTCCTCAAGCTTCATTCTGGTAGCCGCCTGAGACTGGTGAGCATCACGCAGTATGGTGTCTGTTATATAAAGCTTTTTTGCCATAATCTTTATCCTTTCTTTATTTTATGTGGGATGCTGTCCCACGCCCTGCATAAGAAACTTTTTGGAAAAAGTTTCTTATGTATCTTCAAAAACTTTCATGAAAGGTTTAATGCATCTATAACTATCGCTGTTTTACCTATTCAAAAGTTTTTGGAGTTCCAAGAACCTTTTTTCAAAAAGGTTCTTGGTGGGGATTGGGGCAAAGCCCCGATATGTATGATACTGTAATATTATCCAAACAATGCTATCATTACACCTGCGGCGATAGCGGAGCCGATAACTCCTGCCACATTGGGGCCCATAGCATGCATGAGCAGGAAGTTGGAAGGATTCTCCTTCTGACCTACCATCTGAGAAACACGAGCTGCCATGGGAACAGCGGATACACCTGCAGAACCGATAAGGGGATTGATCTTTTTCTTCAGGAACAGGTTCATGAATTTTGCAAGGAGAACACCGCCTGCAGTACCCATACCGAATGCAATAACGCCCATTACGATAATGAGGATGGTACGAATGCTGAGGAACGTACCGGCAGTAGCAGTAGCACCGACGGAAATACCGAGGAAAATGGTAACGATGTTCATAAGCTCGTTCTGTACCGTGTTGGAAAGACGCTCGACCACACCGCTTTCCTTCATAAGGTTACCGAGCATCAGCGCACCGACCAGCGGAGCAGCGGAGGGAACGAGCAGTGCTACAAATACAACTACAACAAATGGGAAAATGATCTTCTCACGCTTTGAAACAGGACGGAGAGAGGTCATAACGATCTGTCTCTCCTCCTTGGTGGTGAGCAGCTTCATAATAGGCGGCTGGATCACGGGAACCAGCGCCATGTATGAGTATGCCGCAACTGCAATGGGACCGAGAAGATCGGGAGCAAGCAGTGTGGTAACGAAGATCGCAGTAGGACCGTCAGCACCGCCGATGATTCCGATGGATGCCGCCTCGGGGCCACTGAAGAAGCCCGAAAGTCTTGCTGCCGCAAATGTGACAAAAATACCGAGCTGAGCCGCAGCACCGAGAAGAAGGCTCTTGGGATTTGCGATTAGAGGACCGAAATCGGTCATGGCACCTACACCCATAAAGATGAGACAAGGATAGATACCGAGCTTAACTCCAAGATAGAGGTAGTCGATAAGTCCAACGGAAATGGACTCCCCGATCTTGAGCGTGTCGATAATGTTCTGACCTACGCCTGCGTCGATATATTCGTTAATTATCTCCTGGGTGACGGGGGCACCGCCGAAAAGATCCCAGTGAACATGACCGCCTGCGAAGAGAGCCTCGTGGAACATTCCCGCACCGGGAATGTTCGTGAGGAGCATACCGAAAGCGATGGGAAGAAGGAGCAGAGGCTCAAACTTCTTAACGATCGCAAGGAACATGAGCACGAAGGATATAAGGATCATTACAAGGCTCTTGTAATGACCGCCTGCGAACAGCTCATAGAAGCCTGTCTGCTTCAGAAAATTTACGATAGCATCGCCTGCACCGACACTTTCGTCGGAATCATCCTCTGATTTTGTGTCGGAGCCTTTGTCGCTGATAGCTCCGATAGTTTCGACAGATTCGGAATTGTCGGCTTCAGTGACAGCCTCAGTGACTTTGGTATCAGACTCGGCTTTTGACGGCTTTTTAGCTGCAAAAACCGTAGTTCCGGAGATTATAATACTCAAAGTAAGAAGAACGAGCGCAATACCGAGAAATCTGCGGAACAGGGAACGATTATTGTTAATAGTCATAATGATCGTCCTTTCAAAGTCTGTACTTATGCGATAGTGCAGAGAGTTGCACCGGTGTCAACGGTAGAGCCCTTTGTAGTGCCTACAGAGGTAACAGTACCGTCCTTGGGTGCCATGATCTCATTTTCCATCTTCATAGCTTCGAGAATAAAGAGGACCTGTCCTGCCTTAACGGTGTCACCTGCAGCAACATTAACTGCGAGAATGGTACCGGGCATGGGAGCACAGATAGGCTCACCGCTTCCCGATGCCGCAGGAGCTGCCTTAGGTGCAGGAGTAGCGGCGGGAGCCGCAGCCGCCGCCTTAGGTGCGGGAGCCGCTTTTACCTCAGCCTCGGATGCGATCTCGATCTCAACTTCATACATGGTTCCGTTAACGGATACATTATACTTTTTCATTTTTGATACCTTATTCCGGTGATCCCGGAAAACCTTTCTTTAATTTACTTTTTTAAGAGACAAAATACGGATAGCGGAAACATCCTCACCCAGCTCTTCGGCAAGGACAGCGGCGATAGCTGCCACAACTTCGCCTCTTGGACCGGGATCAGGTGATACAGATGCTGCAGCAGGAGCAGGCGTATTCACCGGCTGCGCCTTCACGGTGGAAGGTGCGGCTGGGGTAGCTTTTTCGGAAATTGCGACAACGGCACTCATGATCTTACAGAGAAGCACGATGCACACAAGTCCGATAAATACGATGGATACACCCATTACAATGACCAGACCGACGTTCATTTGGAGCACACTCACTTTCATTAGAATTGTATGTGATACCGCAAAGCGGAAATAATACATGTGGGTATATTTGGAGACCTCCAAATTACCTCATTTTACATTATAACACAACTTTGTCTAATAGTCCATATATTTTCAAAAATAATCTTTAGAGATAATAATAAAAAATATATCTGAAATGTGTTGACAAATGGGAGATAATTGTATATAATAATATGGCAAGCGGACTGAGACGACCCCGTTTGCCGCATAATTATGTGGAGAAGTACTCAAGTAGGCCGAAGAGGCGCCCCTGCTAAGGGTGTAGGTCGGGTAACCGGCGCGAGAGTTCGAATCTCTCCTTCTCCGCCAAGTAAAAGAAGCACTCTTTTGAGTGCTTCTTTTACTTTGATGGAAATGTGCCGATCGGACTCTCTCCATTTTGCAT
>SVQM01000089.1 GCA_015065335.1 Oscillospiraceae bacterium
GACATCATCCACCGCATCGGCGGCAGAGACTTTCCTTACGGAAAGACTCGGCGGTGTACCCGACGACGTGATCCTTGGTGACGCTACAGTCGCCGCATCCTATGGAGTTGATATGTCAAACTTCGATAATGAGGGCTACGTTGTACGCACAGTAGGAGATGAAACTCTCATATTCGGAAAGACCGAGGACGGTCTTGACAGAGCTGCAAGATACTACGCAAACTACGTTTACGGAAATCCCACTCCTGCAGATAAAGTCTACGGAGAGGGTGCAAGACTTGACTGTCTCACCGTCTGCGGCAGAACTATTGAGGGCTTTGTTATCACAGTGACCGATGAGCATCCCGAGGGATCATATCCCGAATCGACCGAATATGCATCTACTGAGCTTGCATCCCTTATAAAGCAGGCAACAGGTGTGAGTGTGCCGGTGGTAAAGGATGTTGGTGACAAACCATATATCCGTCTCACCTGTGACGGATCGGGTGACAACGGCGAGGAGGGCTTTACCGTCACCGTCACCGATGACGGCAATATCGAGATACTCGGCGGACTGAAGCGAGGATGTCTCTATGCCGTGTACGATATTGCCGAGAAGTGGCTTGGCATGAGATTCTTTGCGGCGAATTATACATACATCTATGAGCAGGATCGTGTTAATATCACCCCTGCGGACAGCTACTCCGATGCACCGCTGATGGACCTGAGATTCCCCTCGTCAAGCTCACGTAATCCCGGGCTTACAGGCTTTGCTACCGGTGCCACATTCAACGTGAAGAATAAGCTGAACGGAAGATTCACCGACGCAAAATTCGGATATGCTCCGCTGACAGGCGTGAGTCACGGACTTTACAAGTACTGGAATACCGATTCTGCGGCAGAAAACAAATGCTTCACAAGCGATGATGTTTATTATGAGGTTATCGAAAACCTGGAGGCAGAGCTTGCGACGGCAAAGGAAAACGGTAATTACGACCGCGGTAACTACTATCATGTGAATCTCGGTCAGAATGATAATAACAGATATTGTACCTGTGAGGACTGTCTGAAGGTCTACGTCGAGGAGGGTGCTTACTCCGGTGTGTATGCAAGATTTGTCACACGTATTGCGGACTATTTTGCAGATGACTATCCCCGTGCAATGTTCGGTATGTTTGCGTACTGGGGTACGGAGGTGCCTTGCAAATCAAAGCTTCCCGATAACGTGTTCGTGGAATACTGCATTACGGGACACTGTCACTGCGGTCCCATGGATGGATCGGAGTGTCGTGAGGGCAGACGGGGACTTTCAAGATTTACTGCCGCAGAGGAGAGAGAAAATCTTCTAGGATGGTTTGAGATCACCGATAATATTGACGTAAGGCTGTATTATTTTGCAGAGAATATTGCGATACCTTACAATGTTTTCTGGTATCTGAGAGAGGATACGGAGTATATATACAGCCTCGGTGTACGTCGGCTGTACATTGAGATCGAGCATACCACCTTCTCATACGATCATCCCGCAACGTGGGTATATTCAAAGCTTCTGTGGGATCCTCTTATGTCCGAGGAGGAGTACGATGCACTTGTGAATGAGGTAATGCTCCATTGGTACGGTGACGGGTATACATACATCCTTGACCAGCTTGAGTATTACGATGAGATCATTCTTTGTACGGACAGATTCTTCTGGGGCGGAGATATTGATTATGATAGATGTGCCGCCGTCAGCGATATGATACTTGACTGTTTCGACAAGGCTGAGAGCCTTGCAACGTCTGAGTTCACAGAAAAGAATGTGCGGCTTCTGAAGGCTCATGCTCTGTATAATGCACTCTCTTCATGGTACGACGATCTTTATGTGAACGGTACTGCAGAAGAGCGTGCGAAATATCAGACACGGCTGACGGAGATACGAGAGATATTTGAAATGTCCGGTGCGACTTACATTGATTTCTGGAAGTCGGCTGCCATTGCCGATATCGATTGGGAAGGCGATCCCCTGGAGTGGTATCCGGGAAGAACTTATGGTGAGCTTATCAATTGACATATAGGAGATACTTATGAAGAAACTGTTATCCTTCACTCTTGCATCACTTGTGCTTTTGTCAGTTGTGTCATGCGGCAAAACCGAGCCTGCAAAGATATCATCCACCGCATCGGCAGGTGCGGAGAAATACGTTACTCTTTTTGAAGAGAGAGTGGATACGATGCCGGATTCTCTCGTGCTTGCTATGGGGGCTGATGCCGCTGCTTACGGAGTTGATGTGTCCGCCTTTGCGGATGACGAGGGTTATACGGTACGGGCTGCAGACGGGGACGTGGTAATTCTCGGTAAGACAAGTGCCGGAATCGACCGAGGAGTGCGTCATTTTACCGTTTACGGCAATTACGACAACTACAATTTCACCTACGGTGAGGATCACAAGATCAAAAAACTCACCGTAATGGATAGACCTATTGAGAATTTTGCCATCGTTATCCCTGATGATGCAGACGACGCAATGCGCTACGCCTCCGAGGAGCTTGAGAAATACACTTGTCTTGCCACAGGAGTAACTCTGCCCGTTTATACTGTATCTGACTATGCAAATGATGCAGATGCTCCCTCAAGAAAAATTGAGCTTATGATAGATTATCCCACTCACGGAGATGAGGGCTTCGCCATTGATGTAAAAGATGATGGTGATATCGACATCATTTGCGGAAGATACCGCGGCGGTATCTATGGTGTATACGGACTTCTTCGCGATATGGGATGGAGATTCTTTTTGGATGGCTCTGAGTATGTTTACGAGTCTGATCTTGTAAATATCACAGAGGAATGTGACCGTACGGAGGCATCTGCGATCCCTAACAGATATTCTACTGCAAGTGCATATAATAACCGAGTTGGTATCCATAACGGAGGATACGGAATGTACGGCCTTGTACCCAAGGCTTGTCACGGACTTCAGAGCCACAAGATAGACTGGCAGGGCTCATACCCCGGATTTAGCGGATATGACCAGCCTTGTTATTCGGATGAAGGTGTTCTTCAGGCGATTGAGGATCATTTCAGAGGATATATTGAGGATAGACTTGCTGCAGGGGCAGTACCGGGACGTGATTTCTGCCATATAGACGTATCACAGTTTGATACAGCTCCCAGTGCATTCTGTGGATGCCGTGATTGTCTTGAGATAATGGAAGAGGACGGTACTCAGTCCGGTATCGTTCTCCGTATGACTAACAGAATGGCAGATATGGCAGCAGAATACAGTCCCGAGATCAATGCGCTTATGCTGGCGTACTCGGGTACTAATAAGCCGCCGAAGGTTACGGTACCTCGTGATAATGTAAGGATTGCATATTGCTTCTACATCGGAGCTGACACCGGATATATCTGTTCCAACCACAATATAAATGACACGGACTGTCCACGGAATATCAGTTATTATGAAGAATTCGAGGGATGGAAAGAGATATGTGGAGAAGATACACTTCAGGTGTGGTATTATTCCTTCAACTGTCAGGAGATAGCATGTCAGATACCTTGCTTTGATGTGGCATATGGTGATATAAGATATCTCACGGATTCCGACATCGACTGTATTATGCTTTGCGAGGAATACAACAATGACAATATCCTTGTAACTCTTATGGGGGAGCTTTCACGAAACGGTGATATTACCGAAGAGAAATACAGAGATATGGTAAGGGAATATTTCGGGCTATATTATGGTGCAGGTGGAGAATATGTCCTTGAATGTATAGATATTCTGCAAAAGAGCGCAGACATGAAAGGGTGCTTTACTAATTTTGATGACCGTCTTAAGGATAAGCTGGATTATTCTTATATTGCGGCAAACAGTGAGTATATTTACGGTCTTTTTGATAAGGCACTCAAATATGCCGAAACTGAAGAGATAGCAGAACACATTGAGGTAACAAAGGCAAGAATAATGTACGTCTGTATCAATGCGACTCACGAGTCAGATTATGTAAACGGTACAGCGGAAGACCGTGCTCTGTTTGAGGAGAGATATACAGATATGCACCGTCTGTTCAAAAAGCACTCCATTCTCGTGTTCGACAATTATGCAACAAAGCTTTATGCACCGGATGAAATAGATTTCACAAAGACTCCCACGGAGCATTGGTGTACACGCTAATAAGAAAAGCGGCATACTTAGGTGGTGTGCCATAGGGATAAACCGCCTTAAGGTATGCTGCTTTTTGTTGCATAGTACGGAAAAATATGATATACTAAAGAAAAGTTCATTCATAGGAGTGAAAATATGAAGCGAATCATCTGTATGACTCTTGCATCACTTGTGCTTTTGTCAGTTGTGTCATGCGGCAAAACCGAGCCTGCGGAGATATCATCCACCGCATCTGCGGCAGAGACTTTCCTTGTTGACAGACTCGGTGCAGTGCCCGATGACGTGATCATCGGAGATGCCGCCGTTGCGACATCCTATGGTGTGGATATGTCGGATTTCGATTCCGAAGGATATATAGTCCGCACAATCGGGGATAAAACTCTCATACTCGGTAAGACCGAGGACGGTCTTGACAGAGCTGCAAGATACTACGCAAACTACGTTTACGGAAATCCCACTCCTGCAGATAAAGTCTACGGAGAGGGTGCAAGACTTGAGTGTCTCACCGTCTGCGGCAGAACTATTGAGGACTTTGTTATCACAGTGACCGATGAGCATCCCGAGGGATCATATCCCGAATCGACCGAATATGCATCTACTGAGCTTGCATCTCTTATAAAGCAGGCAACAGGTGTGAGTGTGCCGGTGGTAAAGGATGTTGGTGACAAACCGTACATCCGTCTCACCTGCGATGGATCGGGGAATAACGGGGAGGAAGGCTTCACCGTAACCGTTACCGAGGAGGGCAATATCGAGATCCTCGGCGGACTGAAACGAGGCTGTCTCTACGCGGTGTACGATATTGCGGAAAAGTGGCTGGGGATGAGGTTCGTATCCTACGATTATACATACATCTACGAGCAGGACCTTGTGGATATTACTCCCGACATGAGCTACTCCGATGCTCCCGGTATGCTGCTTCGTTATCCTTATAATGCGTCGATCAATCCGGGATTTATCGGATTTGCGGATAGGGGAGAGTTTGCGGCAAAAAACAAGCTTCACACCAATACAGGTTCAGCGAAGTTCGGATATACTCCCGTTGTGACTGCAAACCATGGTCTGTATAAATATTGGGAGGTGGAAGCATACGAAAACAATCCCTGTATGACCGATCCCGATATGAATGAGCTGGTCATTGAAAATATCAGAGCAGAGCTTGAAGCCGCAAAGACAAGCGGTGCTCTGTATCGAGGTAATTACTACCACGTGAATCTCGGTCAGAATGATAATAACGTATTCTGTTACTGCAAAGAATGCAGAGCTGTGGCAAATGAGGAAGGCTCTTGGTCAGGTCCTCTCGTTCGTCTCGTAAAGGAGATAGCCGATACCTTTGCCGAGGATTATCCCGAGGCGAAATTCGGAATCCTTGCGTATTATGGTACGGAGAAGCCCTGTAAGATCACAAAGCTTCCCGACAATGCGTTCGTTACTTACTGTATCACAGGCTCCTGCTACTGCGGACCGATGGACGGCAGTGAGTGCAGACCCGAGAGAGTGGGACTTTCCACCTTCACTGTTGAAGAGGAGAGAGAAAACCTTCTCGGCTGGAACGATGTGACCGGCAATCTCAAGCTGTGGTATTACTACTTTGCCGACAACATCAGTACCCCCACGAACGTTATGCGTAATATGTACAAGGATTTCAGGTATCTCTACAGCCTCGGGATCCGTGAGATGTTCGTGGAGTTTGAGCACAATATGTTCTCCTACGACGTTCCCGGATCGTGGCTCCTCTCAAAGCTTATGTGGGATCCTACAATGACCGAGGAGGAATTTCTGGTTCTCCGTGATGAGATAATGCTTCTCACATACGGTGACGGATATGAGTACATCCTTGAGAATACGGAGATATACGACACACTTCTTGAGTGCTCTGACAGAAACTTCTGGGGTGCGGATCTGGATATAGCAAAGGTGAGGTGCGAGAGCGATTATCTCATTTATCTCATGAATGAGGCACAGCGCCTTGCGGATTGCGCACGAACAGAGAGAAACGTACAGTACATCAAGGTCCACGTGCTATACAATGCGGTTTCTGTATATTACAATGATTATAAGGTAAACGGAACGGCTGAGCAAAAAGCGTACTACGATTCACTGATGGCTGAGCTGAAGGAAATTCTTACAGGCTCCGGTGCGACGTACATAAGTATGTGGAAAACTCAGGTCGATACTCCAACTATCCCCGAGATCGATTGGGAGTCGGATCCGTATGCGTGGCTCGGAGTAAGGTAAAATCTTTATAAATTTCCCGAAAAGGCTTGATTTTACAGACCGCAAGCGGTAAAATTAAAGTAACAAATTTTCCCACAGAGAGGAATACAACAATGAATAAGGAAAAAGTAATTCTTTTTGACGGAACCAGCCTTGACGGTTGGAGATCAAGATGGTCCGGCGGCAAGCCCAACTGGACAATTGAGGATGGCTGCATGACAGTTGGTAACGAGGATATCATCTCCGAGTACGAGTTCGGCGATGCTCACATCCACGTTGAGTTCAAGACTCCCGATATGCCCGATCACTGGGGACAGGAGAAGGGTAACAGCGGCGTATACGTTCACGGCTGCTACGAGGTTCAGGTGCTTGACTCCTATCACGTAAAGGAGCCTCTGAACAATGACTGCTCAGGTATCTACTCCATCTATGCACCTCTGTGCAATGCCTGCAAGCCCGCTGAGGTTTGGCAGACCTACGATATCATCATCCGTGCACCTCGCTTCAATGCTGCAGGCGAGATCAAGGAAGACACCAGGATGACCATCATCCATAATGGTATCGTTGTACATAACAACATCGTTCTTCCCAGCGTAACTCCCGGCGGAATCACCGAGGAGAAGCGTGTGGCAAAGGGACCCCTGATGCTTCAGGATCACGGCAATAAGGTATCCTTCAGAAACGTTTGGGTAATGCCCCTTGATGAGTAATCATGAATAATAAAGACGGGGAGCGATATCGTTCCCCGTTTTTTGTGAGGTAGAGGGCAGGATATGGAGACGAGAAAAGAGATTCGACTGAAGGATTTTGATTACGGCAGTACAGGTGCGTATTTTATTACGGTATGTACAAAGGGTAGAGAGAACATCTTTTGGGAGGATGTAGGGACGACCATTGGTCGTCCGTCCGATGTAAATTTATCACATTATGGCAAAATGGTGGATGATGCGATAAATAATATTTCCAATATATATCCGTCTGTCACCGTGGATCATTATGTAATCATGCCCGATCATATTCACCTTTTATTGTCAATCCTTCACGATGATGACGGACGACCAATGGTCGTCCCTACAATAGATCGCATAATCAAACAAATGAAGGGATATGTGTCGAAACAAATCGGGTGTTCAATATGGCAAGGGTGGTTTTTCGATCACATAATCCGCAACCGTGACGATTACAACGAACACGTAAAATACATCCACGAAAACCCCATGCGGTGGTATTATAAACATATGACACACGAAAAATTTGAGTAAAGAGAGGTAACGATTGTGAGAAAATGGGTAACTGAGGATTGGCAATTTGAATTAACTGCTTTTGACGGCAAAGCGGCAAACTGCAGGCTCGGATTGGAAAAGGGAGACAAATTCGTTTTTACATATGAATGTCCTGCGGGAATGTGTCCCAGAGTAATGGCGCAGGTATATACATGGTGTGAGGTTATCCGCTGTGGTGGAGACTTTACACATAGAGGCTCTAAAGAAAAGTATGAGATGGATATGGCGTGTCCTTGCAGGAGTATAAGTTTCCATCTTAAGGCGATTCCCATAAACAGAGATGAAAACGGAAAGCCGTTGCCTAACAATCCAAGACCGGAAGATTAAATTTACGATGTAGGGACGACCATTGGTCGTCCGCGTATGTTGCATTAATTAAAATTTATATGCTTTGGATTGCGAAACGGACGACCAATGGTCGTCCCTACAATAGAATATATTTTTATGTGTGTGGAAACAATAACAAAAATATTTTCGAGAGGAGATCAACCAAATGAAAAAAACAGAGCTTAAGAAATACGCATCCCTCATTGCACGCACAGGTGCAGGTATCACCAAGGGGGATGAGGTCATAATCCAGGCGGAGCTTGATCAGCCCGAGTTTGTGGAGATACTTGTGACTGAGTGTTATAAAGCAGGCGCAAAGAAGGTCGCCGTGGAATGGAGCCACCAGCCTCTCCAGAAGCTCCACGTGAGATACCGTACACAAAAAGTCCTCGGCACCGTTGAAGACTGGGAGGTGGCAAAGCTTCGTCACCGTGTGGACAGACTTCCCGCGATGATCTATCTTCTCTCCGAGGATCCCGACGGGCTGAAGGGCATCAATCAGGAGAAGAACTCCAAGGCGATGCAGTCACGTTTCAAGGTGATAAAGCCTCTCCGCGATGAGATGGAGAATAAGTACAAGTGGTGCATTGCCGCAGTGCCCGGCAAAAAATGGGCGAAGAAGATGTTCCCCGGCGTGTCCTCATACAGAGCTATGGAGATGCTGTGGCAGGCGATATTCGATACCTGCCGCGTCACCGATGATCCCATTGCGGAATGGGATCGCCACAACAAGGATCTGGCTGACCGCTGTGAGCATCTGAACTCCATCG
>SVQM01000090.1 GCA_015065335.1 Oscillospiraceae bacterium
TGGGCTGACACCCGCCAGAGTTGCAGGTCTTAATTTGTCAAATCGGAGAAAACGTGAGTTTTTCCTCGTTTCTTAAAGCTTTTTTGTGTTTTCGTGAGCTATTTTTTCATATTTACTTTACACTGCCGCAGTTTTACGGTTCATGAAACCGAAAATCTAATGTGTTTGTCTATATAATAACATATGCACACCGAAAAAGCAAATGTTTTTATACAATATTTTGAAAAAATAATAACAAGCGGTGAACAATATTTGTTTGTTTTCATATAACACCGTATTTGCTTTTTTAATAAACCCACTTGATTTCTTTTTACCATAGTGTTAAAATGTTTGTGTAGAGTTTTTTGGAATTCTTAAAACTTTTTTGAAAAAGGTTTTAAGCGAAGCTCGAGGAAGAACCTCGAAGAAAAGGATAAGCCATGTACAATTTCAAGATCACAGATGAGGATTTTGCTGTAGGATATCTGAATGCAGATTCAGATTCACGACACATCCGCACAGGTATGGGTTACAAAAATGCGGCAAAATCCATGGAGATAACCATTGATGAGAATATTGGTCTTGCGTGGGCAGGGTGGGGAAATATGTCTTGCCTTACCTCATACTGCGGCGGACAGGCGGTGGTAGTAGACAGACTTCGTGCAAAGGCAGAGGCTTGCCCCGAGCATGCTGCGGACTATCAGTATATAATCGACAATATGAAAAAGGACGACGCTTGCGGCTACATCTGGGAAATGCAGACAAAGCACGAGCGTGCGCTGTGGGATACGGTCACCGGCTGGGGTGGTATCTGGGGCGGCCATGCAGTCCCCGATTTTGCGGATTATGCCCTTATCGGTACCGACGGACTGCGTGAAAAGATAAACCGATACAAGGATATAAATATCGATATTCCCGATTTCTATGACGGGATGCTTTTCATGCTTGACGCACTTGACGAGATCGGTCAGCGTATTCATGATAAAGCTAAAGAAATGTACGATGCGGCTGATACCGATGAGAAGCGTCACAAGCTCGCACGTCTTGTAAACACCTATGACCATTGCCCAAAGGAGCCTGCGAGGACTTTTGCCGAGGCGGTATGTGTATTTGCGATGATATTCTTCCTTGACGGTAAGGATTCTCCCGGACACATGGACTGGTACTTCGGTGACATCTGGGACAGATCCGACTATGCCGAGTCACGTGAGGCGCTGGAGGATCTGTGGCAATATTTCCACATGATGCGTGCATGGAATCTGTGTATCTCCGGCTCTGATGAAAACTGGAATGACAGAACAAACACACTCTCCTACGAGATACTTGACGTTTGCGCAAAGTATAAATTCAACACTCCCAACCTGACAATGCGTTGCCACCGTAACACCCCTGAAAAGCTGCTTCGTGCGGCGGTCAAGGCTATCGGATCCGGTACCTGTATGCCAACACTGTACAATGACGAGGCGATGTGTCCCGCACTTGAGAGGCTTGGTATCCGTCCCGAGCACTCTCATCAGTACGTCATGAACGGGTGTAATCAGGTGGACATCCAGGGTAAGTCTCACATGGGTCTTGAGGACGGTGAGGTCAATCTGGGTATGGCTGTTGAGTACGCAATATTCAACGGCATGAATCAGACTCGTAAGATAAAGATGGGCCCGGAGACGGGGGATGTGTCCGAGTTTGACACCTTTGAGAAGTTCTACGAGGCGGTGAAGACACAGCTTCGCTATATGATCGACTGTATCTGCCTTATGTCCAACAAATCCCAGCGTCATCATGCAAAATATGAGTCGAATCCTCTCCGTTCGCTGACCATTGAGGGGTGTCTTGAAAAGGGAAGAGATTACAGAGAGGGTGGTCCTCTCTACAATCACGGACAGATCCTTGCACACGGTGTACCCGATTCCATCGACTCCATTGCGGCAATAAAGAAATTTGTGTACGACGATAAGAAGTACACCTTTACAGAGGTTCGTGATGCCCTTGCGGCAAACTTCGAGGGTTATGAGGAGATGTACGATACCTTCCGCAATTCCGGACTGAATTTCGGTAACGATATCGAATACGTTGATAAGATCGGCGGAGATTTCATTGACTACTACAACTCATATCTTATGACTATCCCCACCACCCGAGGCGGATTCTTCTCCGGCGGATGCTCACCCACTGAGGATATCGCACGTGCGGGTGCGGCTGTATGGGCTCTGCCAAACGGCAAGAAGGCAGGAGAGCAGTTATACGGTGACTCCATCGGTGCTACTGCGGGTAAGGATGTGAACGGGCCTACGGCACTTCTGAAATCCTGTCTTGCATTCGATCACACGCTTCCCACCAGCGGATTTATCCTGAACGTGCGCTTCGATGCGGCTCTCTTTAATTCCGAGAAGGGTGTTGAAGGATTTTTGTCCTTGTACAAGGCATTCTTCGACGGTAAGGGACAGCAGCTCTCCGTAACAGTCCTTGACCGTGAGGATCTTCTTGATGCGAAGGCTCATCCGGAGAATCACCAAAACCTCATCGTCCGTGTGGGAGGCTTCAGCGGCTATTTCACCAAGCTCTCACCCGAGATCCAGGACAACGTGATCGCAAGAACCGATCATTTCAGTATGTAAATAATTATGCGGGGAAACTCCTTTTTGAAAAAGGGTGTTTCCCCGTGCCCTTTCACCAAAACTTTGAAAAATGGGGAGATAAGTACCATTATCCCGAACCATACATCTCCCCCTTTTCCCGAAACATACTTGATTTTAGAATGCCTTAGTGTTAAAATATTTATATAAAAGTTTTTGGGATTCCAAAGGACTTTTTTCAAAAAGTCCTTTGGCAGAGCCCGAGACAGAGTCTCGGATGTTCCCATACATAAAGGAGATTCTATGAAGCCTTCAATTATAAATGATACCCTCTGTCTCGTAAATGATGACGGCTCTGTTTTTGCAAGAGACATAACTGCATATCTCACCTATCCCGGCAAGGATTACAATGTGCTGACCGTACCTGCAGTCGGTGAGTGGGTACTTGACGGACTCACTGCAAAGTGTGATAATGCCGTAATGGAGTTCATCCCTCACGGAGAGAGTATGCTCGTGCGTACCACATTTACCAATGTGACCGGCGAGACAATTGACGAGCCGGAGACCTTCTACGCCTTTAGCTGCAGTCTTACCGATCTTCCCACGAAGATCCTCTGTACAAGGGCTACCGATGACAACGGCAACAAGCTCAATGAGATGCGTTCTCAGGTGGATACCATCGCTCCCGTGTGGGGTGCGAGATACGATTCCTGTGACTTCGTGGCGTATAATGCGTCGGCAGGCAACGGGATCTTCGGCTTTGCCACATATAAGAAGTATGTAGGTACCGTCAAGGCGGGCGGTGACGGCAGATATGAGGCAACTCAGTTCCTTGAGTATCATCCTTTGGAGAACGGTGCATCTGTTACCTCCGATCTCGTGCTTATAATGCCCTGCGGCGATATCCCTACCGAGGGACTTCCCGCATATGCAAGGCTCGTACGTGATTTTAACACTGACGATATTCCCGCAGGTAAGACTGAATTTGACGTTCCCGTGGGCTTTTGCACATGGTACTATTATGCGGGCAAGATAAACGCCGACATCATCCGTGAGAACATGGATTCCCTTGATGCTCACAAGGATGACATTCCCGTAAAATATGTGCAGATCGACGACGGCTGGTTCACCTGTTGGGGTGACTGGGGCGAAAAAGAGGAATTCGGTGCAAAGATGAAGGATTTTGCCGACGAGATCAAGTCTCGCGGCTACACTCCCGGAATCTGGGTTGCGGCATTCGGTGCACACGACGGATCAAGCATATGGAAGGAGCATCCCGAAATGTTCGTGCATATGAAGTGCGGACTGCCCTATCCCTTCCCCGCATTCGATTTCTCCGTTCCCGAGACCTGCGACTATATCCGTGATCTGTTCCACAGGCTCTCCTATGAATGGGGCTACAGATATATAAAGATAGACATTATCACAGGCAGACTTGTGCCCATGGTGCATAAGGATCCCGAGTTCACCACCATGATGAATTACCGCCGAGGACTTCAGATCATGCGTGAGGCTGTCACCGATGACACCTTCCTTCTTGCTTGTACGGCGCCTCTTGCGGCGGCGGCGGGACTTGTTGACGGAATGAGAGTGAGCTGTGATGTGTTCGAGAGATGGGAGTCTCTCAGAGACGTGTTCAACTCAGTTCTCAAGAGATACTACACTCACAAGACATGGTACATCAACGATGCGGATTGCCTTCTCGTTCGCACAAAGGATGAGGAGGATGAGCAGTGCTGGCGTCTTTGCACACGTACCGATGGTGAGATAAAGACTTATGTTACCGCAATGGCGGCATCGGGTGGTGCTGTGATGCTGTCCGACAAGCTCCCCCTTCTGAAGGAGCATCAGTTTGAGCTTATATCAAAGCTGTTCCCCCTGAATACTGAGGCGGCAGTGCCGCTTGACCTCATGGACAGCTTCATTCCCGGAGTCCTTGATTTCGGTGTGCGAGGCGGTACTCGTACCGTTGCGCTCATCAACTGGGGCGATGCCGATACAGAGATGTGTGTACCGTGCAGTGCAGGCAAGCTTGCGTTTGAGTTCTGGGGACAGGATTTCGTGGGTGAGGTCTCCGAGGATATTCGTGTGCGTATCGAGCCTCACGGATGCCGTGTGTACTTCCTCACCGATGCGGTGGACGGTGCTGTTGTGGGTACTGATTCCTCTGTTGTGATGGATATTAAGGACGGAAAGAAGAACAAGGATGGCGAAAAGCTGTGTATTGCAGAAAAGAGTGCTGACGGATGGGTGGCAAAATGGCTTTGATAAAAGATGAATTCCTTGCGGTGGCAAGGACGGTCCTTCCCGAATTTGCCACGGACACCCTTGCGGATAAGCTGTCTCTTCTGGCAGAGCATCTGGAGGACGTTGGCAGCAGGATGAATCTCACCGCAATTACCGAGCCTACCGCTGTGGTGTGGCTCCACCTTATAGATTCCCTTTATGCGGCACGGGTGCTTGGCGGAGCTATCGGTTCGATCCCGTCACTGAAGATCGCAGACGTGGGTAGCGGCGGAGGATTCCCCGCACTTCCTGTGGCGGCGGCACTTCCGAATATGCAGGTGACGGCAATAGATTCCACGGAGAAAAAGTGCAACTATATTCTCGGTGCGGCTGAGGTGATGGGGCTTACGAATGTTACTGCCGAGGCGGTGAGGGCGGAGGAATTTGCCCGTACTGATGCAAGAGAATCATTTGGTGCAGTGACGGCACGTGCTGTTGCAAGACTCAATGTGTTGATGGAGCTGTGTCTTCCTCTCGTTGGTATCGGCGGACTGTTCATTTCAATGAAGGGTGCGGCGGCAAAAGAAGAGGAGGCTGAGGCCGAAGCAGCGGCGAAAAAGCTTGGGGCGGTGCTGTACGACCGCATCACCTACACTCTCCCCGGATATGCAGACGAAAGAACTATCCTCGTCTACCGCAAGATCATGCATACCCCTGCGGAATTTCCCAGGCAATATTCCAAGATCTCCAAAAGTCCGTTGTGATTGGGGGAGAACGGTATTGTTTCGCAGAAACTTTTTGAAAAAAGTTTCCGCACCTTCAAAAACTTTTATACTACTACAGTGATATAGGATTATTATATTTGATAGACAGCAAGGCAACCTACGTTGCCTTGCTTATTTTTGTTTGGGGGAGGTAATACCAATTGTCGATTTTTACTTCGGTGAAATCGTTCGCATAAGTGAATGCTTCGCATTAACTTAGCTCACTTGGCGATTATTCTCTTTGCTGTCCAATGGGACAGCAATATCGCTATGCGATACCGAGAAGAATTCGCATCGACGATATAGGATTTCTTTGATAACGGTAGATCGAAAGGCTTACCACAGTGATATAATGTTAAGGAGATAAAGAAAAGCTTTATTTCTGTAAACTTCTTTATCGTGAGATATACTTGGATTGCACCTCTTCCTTCTTCACTATTACATATTTCTTCACTATCACCTATTCCCTCAAGTATTCCGCTTTATATATTGTATAATCTAATCATTGACATAATCTTGACCTTCTGCTATAATATCCCCTTGGCGGCATATCGCAAATACATTTATCGGGGGACACGATGACAGGCACACACGTAAAACGGCATCATTTTCACGTAATCGAACATATCATTTCGTTCTTCAGAAAAAACATTGTCATGACGGTGGCACTTGTGGCGGCACTTGTAACGAGCATCATCGTTCCGCCTGATGCGAAATACATAGATTACTTCGATCCGAGAACGCTCACCTGTCTTTTCTGTGTACTTGCAGTAGTCTGTGCACTTAGAAATATAAAATTTTTCTTCATCCTTGCCCGCCGTATCGTCTCCGTTTTCAGGAATATAAGAAGAAGCGTTCTTGCCCTCGTTTATATCACCTTTATCGGCTCGATGCTCATTGCAAATGATATGGCACTTCTCACATTTCTGCCTCTCGGTTATCTGGTCCTTTCCTCAACAGGTATGCAGAAATACATGGCGTTCACCTTTATCATGCAGAATATTGCGGCAAATCTCGGAGGAATGCTCACTCCCTTCGGCAATCCGCAAAATCTGTATCTTTATTCGAAATTCGCCATCCCCACAGGGGATTTCATGGCAGTAATGGCTTTGCCGTTTGCGGTTTCCGTAGTGCTCATAACTCTGTGCTGTATAATTTTCGTAAGGCCCGAGCCTATTGAGGTGAAGGATGAGGATGTGCAGTTACCTGCAGGCAGATGCGCTCTCTATCTTGTGCTTTTCGCACTTTCCATTGCTATAGTGTTCCGCAGTATTCCCTATTTTATCGGACTTGCGGTGATCCCCACAGTGCTTATGTTCGCTGACAGATCAGCTCTTAAGGCAGTGGACTATCCTCTGCTCCTTACATTTGTGTTCTTCTTCATCTTTGCGGGAAACATGGCACGTATCGATGCTGTGCGTGAGCTTTTCTCTTACCTTATGGATAAAAGCACTCTTCTTTTCAGCGTTGTATCATGCCAGTTTATTTCAAATGTGCCCTCGTCTATCCTTTTGTCGCAGTTTACGGGCAACTGGCAGGAGCTGCTTGTGGGTGTGAACATCGGCGGTGCAGGCACTCTCATCGCATCCCTTGCAAGCCTTATCACATTCCGCGAGTACACCTCCCACGATCCCCGTGGAACGGTGAAGTACATCGCAAAGTTCTCCGCTTTCAATTTCGGATTTCTCGGTATCCTGACAGCGATAATGCTTATAGTTATGTAAAAAACAGCCCTGTGGTTTCATACCACAGGGCTGTAATTTTATTTTTCACTCATGTGTATGCCTTCGGAGGAGGTCTTATATTCCTCGGGGACGGCAGGTGTTTCAAATACTGCCTTGCGTGCCGCTTCTTTAAAGATTTCGGCAAGGGCCAGAGGACAATCCCCTCTGAAATCCACAGTAGTGGGATCGACTCCGGTGATCTTTGCAAAAATGGTCAGTGCCGCAAGATAACTACCCTTATATGAAGGGTGAGTGAGATCTGCGTCATAGATATCCAGACCTTTTATATCCTGAGTATAAACATCGTAAAACGCAAGTCCCACATGAGCCACATCTGCACCGAGCTCACTTCCGATAGCATCGTAAGCGGCGGCGATCTTCCATGTCATGGTCTCATTTGTAAGACCGTTGTCCTCAAGGACATAGTGACCTTTCTTGCGTCCCCATGTGCTGTAAAGAATAGGTGTTGCACCGTTTTCCTTTACTTTAGCATACACGGCACGGGCACCGTCGTAGAATTTCCCCGGATCAAGTGCAGGATTGGTGCTCTGCTCCTGGATCACGACAAAGTCGTATTTGACAGCCTTCAGCTCCGCATCCACAAGTGCACCAAGCTCATCATCGTCAGAGCCTGATCTCACGAGATCCCAACCTCCCTTGGTGAGCTGCTTTACTGTGAAATCGTAACCTGCAGATTCGGTGATGCCCTTGAAGATCACCTCGGGCATATCGTTGTAGTATGTATAACTGTTGCCGATAAAAAGAATATTGTAGTTTTTCATGGGATCAAGCTTACCGTCCTCTGTTTTGTTATCATTTTCAGTTATTTTGGGGGTATTCTCAGCCGTGGTAGTCTTTGTATCCTTGCCTTCGTTTCCGCAGGCTCCGAATGACAAGATCAATCCTCCGAGAAGCACTGTCGATATTATTCTTTTAAACATTTGTGTCACCCTTTATCATTTCTTCTTCGGCTTTGCGGCTCTCACATTTTCCCAATATGCCGCCGCCGCTGATTCCGTTTTGTTTTCACCGAAGGTGTAGTATTTCCGTCCTCTGAGATCTTCGGGAAGATACTCCTGAGGCACATAATCATTTACATAATCGTGGGGATAAACGTAACCCTTGAACAAAGGTGATCTGAGATGTTCGGGTACCTGTACGCCTTTGCCTTGACGAATATCCTCTGCTGCCATGTTCACTGCCATGTATGCAGTGTTGGATTTCGGTGCGGTTGCAAGCATTATTGCCGCATTTGCAAGGGGGATACGTGCCTCGGGAAGTCCGAGCTCCTTTGCGGATTCACAGCATGACCGTGTTATCACTGCCGCCATGGGATAGGCAAGTCCTACATCCTCGGAGGCTATCACCTGAAGTCTGCGACACACGGATATGATATCCCCGCCCTCAAGGAGCTTTGCCACATAGAATGCGGCGGCATCGGGATCGGAGCCTC
>SVQM01000091.1 GCA_015065335.1 Oscillospiraceae bacterium
TGTTGGTTAAAGGATGCGCTCCTCAGATTCATGTGTCTGACCATATACGGATCATTTTCAAAAAGTCTTTGCTGATACTCTCTGCCGAAAGCAAAATTCTCTCTCCATCGAGGAAAATCCGCACCCATCTCATCCGTTCCGCAAACTATCATAAGCTGTGCAGCACCATTTCCGTCGCTTCTCACTACAGTACCGTCGCTTCGAATAACAGCATCTCTGTGAATATCAAGTACATATGAGATTTCCGGATACTTCTTCATATATTCCTTCACCGCTTCAGCACTGCGGTTATAGGCATTTATATAGGATTCCCTGTCAAACATTTCTGTACAATGTATAGCCTTTATTCCTTTTTCTTCAAGAATTTCGGCAAACGCCTTTCCTACTGCTATCACATTATCCTCTGAAGAATCTGTACGAAAATCCTCATTTTCAGACACTGAATGCCCATTGTCCGAATATGATTCCGTTCCGTGGGTATGTATGATCAGGACAGCAGAGTCTTTCTTAAATTTGGGGATCGCAGATGAAGTCGGAATCGACACCCCATCAGGATCATACTTTGTTTCATTGAAAACCGCACCGGGATCACTGCATCCTATATTCTCCAAAGACACAGGAACATTTTCGACATTTGACAAATTTTCCTGTATTTCTTCTTTTGAAACATCTTTATCAGGAAAAATTATAGGTGATATCTCACTTACAACGCCACCAAAAACACTGTTTGATACAATTCTTACAAATCCCCCGTCTCGAACGACTTTAACACATCGAAAACCTATATATACAAAGGAAAGCATACCCACTGCTGCAAGCATTGTACTGATAATACGACGAAGCACAAGCCCCATTCCCCATTTTCTCTCTGAAAATTTCGGAAGAGTTTTTTCTGCGTTTGCCGAATCACCTTCGTTTTTTCGATGATATTCAAGTATTTCATCAATGTTTATATACTCAATCGGAATTAAAGTATTCTCGACGCTTGTCCCAATCGTATCACCGCATACCCTATCCTTATCTCCGTTCACTCCATCCACAAAACTCTCTCCTTTATCTTTTTATTCCAATTATATGCAGAGAGAATGTGACATATGAAAAAACGGTCACTCCCTAAGGTACATCACCATATGAAATGACCGTTTTCTTTAATCATAGGATTCAAGAGTTGTAACACAGCTCTTGATTTCTGCTTTTGCCTTACTTGCAAGACGGTTATACACCGACTTAAAACTACCTGAAGTCATCATTTTGCTCATAACACTGTTAGTAACTGAGAGCCCATAAAGCTCTGTCCATTCGTACTTGATGGAATTTTTAACAATATCGAGCATTTTGTAGTCCATCGTATCAGGCATACGCTTTGATTTGATAGTAGTTTCAAAAAATGCGGGAAGAAGGCACTCCTCCGATTTATACGCCAAAAATTCAAGGATCTTTCCTGTTGTATCGATCTTTTCACCCTGAACGGGAATAGAGAACATAGGTGCATTAGTATCAACAAAATGATAATAGCTTTCCTGAGTTGAATCCATCAAGGGATTAGGGAGAACACCGTAATCATCCTGCATCTCGACAAATTCGTGAGTCATATCCATTGAACCGGGCATAAACAGAACGTGCCCTTCACCGAATCCCAGGAATCGTGCTCCTTTATATCTGGAGGCAAATGCGGAAAGATCAGGTTTTTCACCCCAAATATTCTCATAATCTATAAATACATCACCCGAATCAAGCTTATTCTTAAAGCTTATATAAATATCCACTGCAGTTTCGCTGTAAATACTGAGAGCATAGCTTCCGTCACTTTGCTTTTTAGTATTCTGAATACCTGCATACCTTGTAAGATCCGTAAGACATCTGTTGACATTCCCCCACACACCATATTGATCTGCAGAGGTCATAATACCGTCACCGTCAATATCAGTACTTACCGACACAGCAAGATCCACATATTTATCGAAAGTCCACTCCTTCGCATCCACGAGATCATACAAGGAATCCGTATTACCAAGCTCACTGTATAAGGTCTTGTTAAAGTAGATGAAATTTGCCCAGCCGATACTGTTCATCGTTATATAGTTAGTAGCAATATACATCTTTCCACCGACAGTCAGATCCTCTCTCGCACTGGGGATCCAATAACTTCTTGAAAGATCCACATCCTCAAGATCTTTGAAATCATAAAGCAGACCGTCAATAGCAAGGGAACTCGTTCTGGTTCCCCATTCATACATCACATCAAAATCACACTGTCCCGCCTGCATACGGACAATAGCCTCGTACTTGGGAGAATACACCTCATCTGCAGTGACCTTTATGTTGAACAATTCCTCTGCTGCGATATTTCTGTTGACTACAGCCTCTCGAAGAGCATTCCCATTTGAGTTTTCAACCCAGATATAGTTATCGGTGTAGTCGGTAGCATGGTCATTATATATAAGGAACGTAAATTTTTCCCCGTTGTGATCTTCAGATTCGAAAGATGGGGGAGCAGTAACTGTAGAAGAACCGTACAATGCCGAACTTGACGAATTCGCACCGAGATCGCTGCACGATGCCAAAGATATTTGCATAACCGATGCCAAAGCAAGAACAAAACTTATGTGGCGCTTAATTGTCATCATACGTCTCCTTTCAGTTGAAATAAGGATTTATCCACTATAATTATACCATGAAATGAGGATGTCATGCTCGCATGAGCATCCGAATGAAGCCGTCAATAGACGGAGCTGTGCGATATCACAGGGGGCAATGCCCCAAAAACTTGCGAAGCAAAAGCTTTTCCGCTATAATTATACCACTATTCGACAAAGATTTTGTATCTAAAAAGTTAATCAAATATAAATTTGTATTACTTACAGTACAATTTTTTACAAATAAAAAAAATCATGGGATACCCTCAGGTATCCCATGATAAATCATGTTTATTCAATAGAAGTAATGGTATCAACGAGTTCGTCGATCTCAGCCTGGCACTTTGTCTCGTAACGCTTTGCTACAGAAGCAAAGTTACCGGAGGAGAGCATTCTTCCACGGAGCTGGCTAAGCTCAGAATCCCACATGTAAAGTCCAACCCAGTTGTAACCGATAGAATCACGAACGATATCAAGCATTGTGTAGTCTCTCTGATCCTCCATACGCTTAGTCTTGATGGTAGTCTCATAGTAAGCGGGGAGAAGGAGTCTCTCGGACTCGTATGCAAGATACTCGAATACGATAGCAGCCATATCAGGATCCTCAACCTGGATCGGAATAGAGAACATGGGTGCGCAGTAGTCAACACCGCAGGAGTACTCGTCGCCGGCCTTAGCAGTAGGCTCAGGAACGATACCGTAGTCAGACTGCATGTTTACAAACTCCTTGGTCATATCGATGGAACCACCCATAAAGAGCTGATGATCCTCACCGAAGCTAAGGAATCTTGCAGCAACGAACTGTGAGGGGAATCCGGAGATATCTGCACCCTCAAGGTACTTTTCCCAGTTGATAGTCTCTACAGAACCGGTCTTTGTCTCATACTTAGAGTACTGAGCAACCATTCCCTCAGTATAAGGGATGAGCTTATATGTACCGTCACCGTTATCCTCTACAAGAGGTGCACTACATACACCGTAGAGAATGGTTTCGCCGCTGACACCACCGATCTGGTCCTCAGCACTCATCTCACCGTCACCGTTTACGTCTTCCTCTGCAGCAAGACACATCTCAAGAACTACGTCGTATGTCCAAGTATTGGATGTTACATAGTCATAAGGATAGTCAAGGCCGAGCTTATCCATGAGCATCTTGTTGAAGTAATAGATACCTGCCCATGAAATAGCGTTCATAGATACCATATTGGTAGCAACGAACATTCTGTCAGCAACAGTCAGACCCTCTACAGCACTGGGAACCCAGTAGCTTGCATCAAGGTTGATGTAATTGAGCTCATGGAAATCATAGAGCTGTCCGTCAAGAGCAGCACCCTTTGAACGGATACCCCACTCGTAGATAACCTCAAAATCACACTGACCAGCCTGCATTCTTGTGGTAGCCTCACTCATAGGACCACACTCTTCTGCAGTGATCTTTACGTTGTACTCATCTTCAACGAGCTGGTTACGCTCGATAACGGCGTCACCGATGGTACCACCGGTAAAATCCTCGGACCAAATGTACTGATCGTGGAAGTCTTTAGCAGTCTCACCGTAATGAAGGAACTTAAACTCATCCTCGTCAAAGTCCTCTTCTTCGAAGGTCGGTCTTTCATTGTTTGGATCCTTGACAGCAGACTGAGTCTTCTTGGGAGTATCCTTGTCATCGTCATTGTTTGCACATGATGCCATTGAACCAACGATAAACGTTGATGCCAAAAGCAAGCAAAGCAGTTTTTTCAGGGTATTCATTTTATCCTCCTTATTTCTTCTATATTTATCTGCGTCGCACAGTACCCTGCCGCCACAGTTTTATAGACATATTTATACCGTCAAACAAGCTTATTATATCATAAATATCATTATATCACAAAAATTGCGCAATTTCTATAGTTTTGTATATTTTTATTAAAACATTTTTTGGAAAAACCAAAAACACACAGTATTCCCATTAGCATTATATCACACAATAACACAAACTTCCATACATATAATAAAAATTTACATCTTGTAAAAATAAAAGCTCCGTATTAGGGTGGTACAACATAAAGAGAAAACGATTTTTTCATAACAAATAACAAAATCTGCGATAATACGTGTGTATATCGCAGATTTTTATGCAGTTATGGGTGAAATAGCCGTTCAAAGGCAGTTTGGTCCTTAGCACACCGTCTTAGCCGAGCTTTTCACTACGATCAATCAATATCCTCTATAATTTCAAAGAGACGATCAAGCCCTGCCTGTGCTTTTTTACCGTAACGAGCCCATACCGATGCAAAGTTACCGGCAGCAAGCATCTTGTTCCTGAATTCGAATCCGTTATCCTCTACACCGTTGATATACAGACTGATAGGATCATTTGTAACGCTGTTTCTTACGATATCGAGCATAGCGTAGTCTCTCTGGTCCTCCATACGCTTAGTCTTGATGGTAGTCTCATAGTAAGCGGGAAGGAGTAATCTCTCTGACTCGTATGCCATATAGTCAAGAACGGTAGCAACCATTTCGGGATCCTCAAGCTGAACGGGCAGAGAGAACATAGGAGCATTGTAATCCACGCCGGTCTGCCATTCGTCAGCAGGATCAGCCTTGGGATCCGGAACAACTCCATAGTCGGACTTCATATTGACAAGCTCCTTCGTCATATCGATAGAACCTGCCATAAACAATGCATGATCCTCACCGAACACAGTCATTCTCGTAGCTACGTGTATGGAGGGATTTACGCTGGGATCCACCTCATCCCAGAAATACTCATAGCCATGTGTACTTGCGCTGCTGAGCATTCTGGAATACTGAGAATATCTTGCAACCATCTTTTCGGTATATCCGATGACTGTATATGATCCGTCATTTTCTCTTTGAGCAAGGGGTTCTCTGTACAGAATACTACCCAGCTCTACGCCAAATCCGCCGTACTGATCCTCAATAGTCATCTCACCGTCACCGTTGACATCTTCTTCCGCAGCATTCATCATCTCAAGCATCAGATCGCAAGTCCATGTATTCTGCTCAACATTCGTATAAGGATATTCAAAATTCAGCTTATCCATCATATTTTTGTTGAAGAAAACGATACCTGCCCATGAAATAGAGTTCATGGAGATCATGTTTGTTCCGATAAACATACGGTCGGCTATCGTAAGGCTTTCTGCAGCACTGGGTACCCACCAGCTATCCTCAAAATCTATATCCTCAAGCTCACGAAAATCATAAAGCTGTCCGTCAAGAGCTGCGGCTACAGAACGTGAGCCCCACTCATAGATAAGATCAACGTCACACTGTCCCGCTTGCATTCTCTGTGTAGCCTCACTCATGGGGCTGCATTCCTCAGCGGCGATCTTTACATTATATTCTTCCTCTACAAGCAGATTTCTTTCAGCAACAGCATCACCGATAGTACCGCCTGTTACGCTGTCAGCCCATATATAGGCATCGTGGAAATCCTTTGCGGTATCACCGTAGTGAAGTATTCTGAATTCATCCTCATCGTAGTCAGCAGACTTGAACACAGGAGCATCCTTACCTGTTTCAGTTGTAACTTTATCATTTTTTGCAGGCTTTTTCTCATCATCACTGTCATTGGCACAGGACACAAAAGATGAAACACTCATAGCCACGCAAAGAAGGGAACATATAATTGTTTTGAATTGCTTTTTCATGGCATTTCTCCTATAATCTCACATTTTCACGTATGCTAATGAACATACAGCCCCCTCGCAAGATATCTCCGAAGGGGCCGTAATAAATCAGTCAACAATAACGCAATCCATACCGAGAAGGTTTGCAAAGAAGCGGATCTCCTCGGGACGTCTTCCATATACAAGAGAAGAATGGTGAGTTACGCCCTCACGGCTGATAGCCTCAAGGAAATCTTCAACAGGCATATGAGGCTTCATAAATCCTCGAACAACTCCTGTGAAACAGTCCTCAGCAGCATCAAGCATAGTAACGGGAGCCGCAACCATCTTGAATCCCTCGGGAGCACGGAAGATATTTACAAATACAGCCTCACCGCCCTTGTAACGTCCATATGTAACAACGGGATCTGCAGCATCACCGAAGGTAAATGGGATCTCCTTGATCTCGGGCTTACCTGCGCCGAGAGCACGGTTATACTCACCCATATGGCTGAGCATAAGAGAACCGCCGCGCCAGTCGGGACAGAAGATCTCAACAAAAGCTGTATCACCGAAACCTCTCATAAGCGCACCGGTGATAGCGGCGGTGAGAACGTCACCCTCTCCTGCGTATCCGGTACCTCTTGCCATTGCCTTGCACGCCTCCATGAAGGGCATGATCTCAAGACCGTCCTCGGGGATGATCTTTCTGAAGTTTACGGTGAATGCGTCAAGGCCCTCGGTCTCGATCCACTTTCTTACTGCAAGGCAGTTGATAGTGGTGCGGTAGTGAGAATCCTCGGGAAGATCACCAATAATATCGCACTCCTCAAGATCCTTTGCCATTTCAGCACGGACCTCAGCATCGGTGATAGATGCCTTGATGTCGATGAGCTTCTTGTTGTCGTATACGACCTCTACGCCGAAACGCTCCTTCATCTCCTCATCGGATACGAGGAAGTCACCCATTCCATCGAAGCTTCCGCCGATGGTACCGACCTTGGTACCTGCGAGAGAATTTGCACCTACAGCCGCACGGATGTAGCCGATGGTTCTATCCATCACGTCGGAGATGGGATAGTGACCTGCGGCGATCTCATAAGGCTTGCCGTATCTCTTCAGAAGGCTGGTCATATCCATAACGCCGTGGATTCCGTGGCACATATTAACGTGTGCGGGGCTTGCGGCAGGTCCGAAATCGTATGTATCGGTGGTGTCCATTACAATGATGGGCAGCTTTGTCTTAACGAGAGTCTCATAGGACTCAAGAGAAGGAGAGTATGCTGCGTGCCATGTAACGATACAGTCAGCACCCTCAGCCTCGAACTTTGCTACAGCAGCCTCAAACTCAGGCTTTACGCAGCAGAAGGGTGAACGGATAACTTCGATTCCCTTTGCCTCAAAGCCCTGTGCCATCTTCTCGTAGAAGGCTTCGGTTCTGTCACGAATGTCCTGCAGTCCGCAGTCATCGTAAAGCTTGATGTAAAGGGGCAAAAAGCCGATCTTTGCAGTTTTCATAGTGTTTGTTTCCTTTGTATGTATAGAATTATTTTTTATTTTATCGAGACGCTGTCTCGAGCTCTGCCAAAGAAACTTTTCGAGAAAAGTTTCTTTGGAATCTTCAAAAGCTTTCAAACTATTTTATCTTGTTTTTATTTGAAAGTTTTTGGGATCAAACCCTTTTTTCAAAAAGGGTTTGTGGGGTTCGGGGCAACGCCCCAATAAAACCGTACCCCTTATTCCATGCCGAACAGCTTTGCGGCGTTCTTGCAGAGGATCTTCTCCACATCCTCACGGGAGAGATTCAGCTTCTCGGCAGCCTTCTTGAATGCACGAAGTTCCTCGTACATGAATGTGGTGATATCGGTCTCGTCAGTCTCGCGCATATTGGGATCGTTTGACACGTCACCGTAGATTCCGCGGGGAACAACGTTCAGATACTTGCCGTTCTCGGTGATGCGGTACATACGCATCTTTGTGATAGGCATGTCGGAGCCGAACATTACTCGGTCAACTCCTGCCATCTTTATGACCTCCTCGATCCCCTCGGGGAGACAGTTTGCAGTGAAATCCCAGTACAGGTTGGTGGCACGCTTCATCACCTCAAATGCGTCACCGAAATCCTCAACGGAGTATGCACGGCCGATGTGTGCAATGATGACCTTCGCATTCGGATACTTGTCGTTGATCTCAAGCATCTGCGCAAGATTCACGGGATCACGGAGTCTCATTGAACGGGGAATGTGCAGCATTACGATCGCACCAAGCTCATCGGCAACTTTGAGATGCTCGTGAGTGAGGTAATCGAAGATACGAACCTCTGCGGCAGGTATGTACGCAGGGGAGTTATTGAGATAAGGCTTGATTCCGCAGAATCCGCGGTTCACGATGGCATCACGGATCTCCTCTGCGGGGGTGTCCCAG
>SVQM01000092.1 GCA_015065335.1 Oscillospiraceae bacterium
GCCCATTGTCATCTGATTAGTTTCATCAAGCTCATCAAGTACACCGTTACGGCGCAGATTTTCAATAACGGTCTTTGACACCTTAGAATGCATACGAAGGTCATCCACAGAGTATATCTCATGATCTCTGCAGGCTTCCATGATACTGATAGCCGCATTTTCTCCGACACCCGGGAGTGATGAGAACGGAAGTCTGATTGCTCCATCCTCGGGCAGGAATTTCGTTCCGTGGGATTTACGCAGACTGACAGGCAGGAACTTGAATCCTCTCGCAAGATATTCATCAACGAGCTGAAGTGCGTTGAACATTGACGCTTCGATCTGTGATTTTGTAGGCAGATCATTAAGAGCCTTAAGCATATCCCTCACAGCTCCGTGACCTTTCAACACAAGCTCAGCATCAAATCCGTCAGGTGCAGCCGTAAAGAATGCCGCATAGAACTGATAGGGATAATATATCTTATAGTACCCGAGCCTCAGTGCATCGATAACATATGCCGCCGCATGGGCCTTCGGGAACATATACTGTATCTTCTTACATGAGTCTATATACCAATCAGGCACGTTATGTGCACGCATATCAGCCTCATGCTCGGGTGACAGTCCCTTACCCTTACGCACCTTCTCCATTATATCAAACGCCGTCTTATTCTCCATGTGATGCTTCTGGATAAGGTACAGCATGATGTCGTCACGTGTACCGATAACATCTGAAATTGTACAGATCCCGTCACGAATAAGCTCATCTGCATTACCGATCCAAACTCCCGTACCGTGAGTCAGTCCGGATATCTGGAGAAGATCCACGAAAGTCTTAGGCTGCGCCTCGGTAAGAACTCCTCGGACAAATCTCGTTGACATCTCGGGCAGTCCGAGAGTGCCGGTCTTACAGTCGAAAAGCTGATCGGGTGTGATCCCGAGAGGCTCGGTAGATGTGAACAGCTTATACACCTGGGCATCGGACATTGGCACATCAAGAATATTTGTGTTGGTATACTCCTCAAGCCGCTTGTACTTTGTCGGAATATCGTGCCCGAGGATGTCGAGCTTCAGAAGAGTATCGTGGAGATACTTAAACTCAAAGTGAGTTGTAATAATATCGGAATTAGGATCATCCGCAGGATGCTGTACAGGGGCAAAATCAGTAATATCGTATTCCTGAGGTACGACGATAATTCCGCCGGGATGCTGACCTGTGGTACGCTTTGTTCCTGCAACTCCGCCGATAAGTCTCTCTACCTCCGCACGGTTTACGGATATCCCTTTTCCCTCAAGATATTTCGCAACATATCCAAATGCAGTCTTATCAGCAAGGGTACCGATGGTACCAGCCTTGAACGCCTTTCCCTCTCCGAAAAGCACCTCAGTAAATTTATGAGCCTCACCCTGCACATCACCTGAGAAGTTCAGATCGATATCCGGAGTCTTATCGCCATAGAAGCCGAGGAATGTCTCAAAGGGGATATCATGGCCGTTTCTCTCCATCTCAGTACCGCAATCGGGGCACTCCTTTGGAGGAAGGTCAAATCCCGAGCCGACAGAGCCGTCTTCAATAAACTCAGAATGACGGCACTTTGGGCAACGGTAATGCGGCGGCAGGGGATTTACCTTAGTTATTCCCGCCATCGTTGCCGCAAAGGATGAGCCTACAGAGCCTCTTGAGCCTACCTGATATCCTTTGGACTCACTGTTCTCAACGAGCTTTCGTGCAATGATATACATGATAGAAAAGCCGTTCTTGATGATCGCAGTCAGCTCTCGGTCAAGTCTGCTTGAGACCTGCATGGGCAAAGGATCGCCGTACAGCTCACGTGCAAGATTGTTACAGTTATCACGAAGCTGATCGTCCGCACCTTCGATATGCGGTGGGAAGAATCCCTCAGGGATCGGCCGTATCTTCTCGATCATATCCGCTATCCTTCGGGGATTATCAATTACCACCTGTTTACATACTTCTTCGCCGAGATATGCAAATTCCTCAAGCATCTCATCAGTGGTACGGAAATAGAGGTGAGAATCTCTGTCCGCATCGGCAAACTTCATCCCAGCCATCAATATACGTCTGTATATTCCGTCTTCATCGTCGATATAATGAGCATCACAGGTTGCCACGACAGGCTTATTGTACTTTCGCCCAAGCTCAACTATTCTGCGGTTGAGCTCACGAAGTCCCTCATCGTCTGCTACCTCTCCCTTTTCGACCATAAATCTGTTGTTTGAAAGAGGCTGTATCTCAAGATAATCGTAAAAATCAACGATACTCTCGATCTCAGCTTCGGGACGGTTCTTGAGGATCGCCTGAAAAAGCTCACCTGCTTCACAAGCTGAACCGATTATAAGCCCTTCACGGTACTCCATAAGCTTCGTTTTGGGGATTCTCGGATTCTTACGGTAATATTTCAGGTATGAATCCGATACGAGCTTGTAGAGGTTTTTAAGCCCCGTGGCATTTTTAACAAGGATTATCTGGTGATATGTGGGAAGCTTCAAAACATCTGTCTTCTCAGACATGACGTTAAGCATTCCCTCAAGATCAAATACGCCCTCCTCGGTAAGCTTCTCTGTCATCTTATAGAAAATAGCAGCAAGCATCTCTGCATCGTCTGATGCTCTGTGATGATTGAAGTTACCCAGTTCAAAATAATCCGCAAGGAGATTCAGCTTGTGGCGTTTAAGCTCGGGATTGACAAATCTCGACATTGCCACCGTATCAAGGTACGAATTATTAAAGGGCAGACCAAGTTCTTCCGCAGCATGACGGATAAATCCCGTATCAAAATCCGCATTATGCGCAATAAGAAGTCTGTCACCTGCAAATTCAAGAAATTCGGGAAGCACCTCTGAGATAAGCGGCGCATCCTTAACCATATCATCGCTTATTCCCGTAAGCTCAACTATTTCCTCGGGAATAGGTATTTCGGGATTCACAAGCCTGTTGAACGTAGCAAGAGTCTCGCCGTTCTTCACAAGAACAGCTCCGATCTCAGTGATCCTGTCCGACCTGTTTGAAAGTCCCGTTGTCTCTATATCAAATACTATAAACTCAGTATCATTGAAGCCACCGGAAGCCTGTCCGTAAATAGCCTTTGCCGTGTCGTCAACAAAGTAAGCTTCAAGGCCGAACAGCACTTTGATATCAAGCTTTTCTGCGGCAAGCATCGCCGTAGGAAAGCCCTGAAGATTTCCGTGATCGGTAATAGCCACGGCAGGATGGCCGAATCTTGCAGCAGTTTTTACGATATCTGCCGGAAGTGCCGTAGCATCCATCGCTGAAAGATTCGTATGCATATGAAGCTCTACACGCTTTTCTTCGGCAGTATCCTGTCGCAGTACCCTTTTGATCTTCTGCATAGCCGTAAGAGAAAGCTGGAGCTCACCCGAGAATGTATCAGTCTTCAGATTTCCTTTAACGGCAACGGCCTTACCCTTACTAACAGTATCAAGGAACTCACCTGCAGCCTCGATCTCAAGCATGAGTCTGAGAAAAATGGATGTATCCTTATCCGTAATACCTATAGTGATATTCGTCTTATCACCCTTTTTTGTATCTCGTGAATCAACGGAAAAAATCTCTCCGACAGTTATTACATTCCTTCTCGGAGCATCAAGAGTTCTCAGTGGAACGGCATCCTCGATACGGAAAGCCTCACCGTAGAGCTGTTCGGCACCATCGATATCAAATCTCATGTTACCCGATTTTACAGTACCGTCACTCTCACGCATGATAGTATCAAAGCCTTCAAAAATGGATGTTACCCTCGGAAGCGCAGGCTCAGCGTTATCGTCCTCCGGCGTCGGCTGTCCCGCAGGAGGCATATCACCCGCAAGAGCCGCCATTTCAGCCGCCTTTCTTGCAGCCTCCGCCTGCTCCCTTATATAGTCATTCTGACTTTTCAGGTATTCATTATGCTTTGCCTCATAGTCGCTGCTCTGAATGATCCTCACAGGGATCTCAAGACCTAACTCACTCTTTATGATCCCCGAAAGCACATCTCCCGATCTTGCAAGTTCAAGAAGGCTTATTCCGCCGTTTGAGAACGGAATACTGAGAATAAGCTCTCCCTCATCATTAAACTGAGAGGTGTAATCGGAAAAGAATCCGTTTATCACGGAGCCTGCCCTCTTTCCCTCAGTCAGAATTTCGGGAAGGTAGTCAAGAGTGAACATTTCCGATGGATATTCCGGGAATATCCACACAAATGAAAGCTCATATGCATCCCTGATCTTTTCTTCAATTTTGTATATGTAAGCTTTGGGAAGTATCTTCGAAAGACGTACTCTCAGCTCAAGGATCCGCCTTTCTCTGTCTGTTTTGATGGAAAAATCCTCAACGGCTTCAAAAAACCGCATATCCTTGTCAGACGGTACATATCTCGACAGCTTTTTCTGCAAAGCCTCTGATTTCTCAGTCACTTTATTCTACCTCATCTATGATCTTTTTTACTTCCGATACAAGAGTGGAGACGATATCCTTCTCTTCAACACGTCCGAACACTTCACCCTTTCTGAAAAGGACGCCAAATCCGTCTCCGCCTGCGATACCCACATCAGCCTCACGAGCCTCTCCCGGGCCGTTTACGACGCATCCCATGAGAGCCACGGTAATGTTCTTACCCTTAGTGTCTATATTGCCTACAGCGACTCTCAGCTCTCCTGAGAGAGATATAAGATCGATCTTCGTTCGTCCACAGGTTGGACATGATACTATATTCACATAGGCTCCGCCAAGTCCTGCCGCACGGAGGATCTCTCTTCCTGCTACGACTTCCTTTACGGGATCTGCCGTAAGAGATACCCTAAGAGTATCACCAATTCCATCCACAAGAAGAGCTCCAACTCCGACAGCATTCTTCACAAGTCCCGAATACTCATCTCCCGCCTCTGTAACACCTATATGGAGAGGATAGTCAGACTGTTCCCTCACGATACGGCAAGCCTTTATCATATTTGTTACTGTAGAGGATTTTATCGACAGCACGATGTCAGAAAAGCCGAAGCCTTCAAGCACCTCTGCCTGAGTAAGCGCACTTTCCGCAAGAGCCTCGGGCGTGGGAGAGCCGTATTTTTCAAGGAGTGATTTTTCAAGTGATCCGCCGTTGACTCCGATACGGATAGGAAGTCCTGCCATGCGGCAAGCATCCGCCACTTCCTTCACCTTCCATGACTCACCGATGTTTCCGGGATTTATGCGTATCTTATCAGCTCCTGCCGCTACAGCCGCAAGAGCTATCTTATAATCAAAGTGTATATCTGCCACGAGAGGCATCCTTATCCCCTCAGACTTTGCTGCCTTGAAAATATCAGCAGCCTCAACAGTAGGGATCGCAAGTCTTGCAATATCACATCCGGCATCCTCAAGCTGATGAAGCTGAGCCAAAGTTTTGGCATGATCCATAGAATCTGTGTTTGTCATTGACTGAACACAGACGGGAGCGCCGCCGCCTATGACTACGCTCCCTACCTTGACTTCTCTTGTTTTTGTATACAATTTTAAGCCTCCGTGTCCCTTATGGGATTATCTTAATTATATCCTTAAACGTTATGAACAGCATAAAAGCCATCAAAATAACGATACCTGCAAAGTGAATATATCCCTCAACATTCTTGTTTACGGGACGTCTGAATACGAGCTCAATAAGCTGGAAGAAAAGCCGTCCTCCGTCCAGTGCGGGAAGAGGAAGAAGATTCATAATACCGAGATTTATGCTTATCAGCACTGCCAGAGCCGCAAAACCCGAATAACTGACACTTGCAGTTTCAGCCATCATCTCACCGACACCTACAGGTCCCGACATCATATCTATACCGTATTCACCCGAAACGAGACCACCGAGTGACTGCCATATACTTCGCATCATGGAGATAGAACGCCATACCGTATGACGGCACACACTCTCAAATGTCACATCCTCGGCTGAGGTAATAAAATCCGCAAGTCCGAATACAAGTCCGCTTTCCTCTACGGTAGAGAATTTAACATCCTCTATAACAACCGTCTTTCCGTCTCTTATGACAGTGACATTTACCGGAGAATCTCCCTGCATCTGTATCTCATAACGCATATCGTCTGAGATATGGACCTTTGTGTCTCCGATCATAGTCACAAGATCCCCTGTCATAAGTCCCTGTTCTTCAGTGGACACATACTGCACGCTCTCATCGCCAAAAGTCCCGAAGCCGCTTATCTCAGTACCGCTGAGATCACCTGTGCAAATGATTATCACAGCCATTGCAATGATTCCGGCAATAATATTTACAACAGCACCTGCAGCGGTGATTATCATTCTCTGCCATACGGGCTTATTACAAAACGCCGCAGGGTCATCTGACTCCTCATCCTCCCCTGCCATGCTTACAAAACCGCCGATGGGGAAAAGTCTCCACGAATACCTGATTCCGCTTTTCTTTGAGACCTTTGAGATGATCTTCGGACCCATACCCATGGCAAATTCATTCACCTTCACCTTAAAAAGGCGTGCAAACAAAAAATGACCAAGCTCATGAATGAATATGAGAAATCCGAAAACAAGGACTGCTAGTATTATTCCAATTGCCATAGTTATCTCCATACCCCCTGCCCTGCAAGGGACAAATTATTTCTAAGTCTATGCGCTTATAATATCATTTGTGATCCTTCTTGCCTCTGTATCAGCAAAAGCAAGATTCTCGACAGTTATATCATCAAGCACAGTTACTTTCTCCATTGCACTCATCACTGCATCTGAGATACCGCAAAAGGAGAGCTTGCCATCGATGAATGCCTGTACTGCCTCCTCGTCGGCGGCAATAAGTGCCGCAGGAGCAGTACCACCTCTTGTGAGCGCATTTCTTGCAGCGCTCAGAAGAGGAAAGGTATCTGTATCAGGCTCGTGAAATGTGAGGCTGCCGATCTTAGTAAAATCAAGTCTTTCACAGTCTGAGCTGAGTCTTTCCGGATAATTCACAGCATATCTCACAGCAGATCTCATATCCGGTACACCCATCTGTGCCATAACAGTATTATCAATATATTCCACCATGGAATGAATTATACTTTGTCTGTGAACAACAACGTCGATCTTCTCCGATGGAACCCCGTAAAAACGTGCTGCTTCAATAATCTCAAAGCCCTTATTCATAAGTGTAGCACAGTCGATAGTTATTTTAGGACCCATCTTCCATGTAGGGTGTGCAAGAGCAAGCTCAGGGGTAACAGAATCAAGCTCCTCCCTTTTCATGCCGAAGAACGGACCGCCTGAGGCAGTGAGGATAATACGTCTCACTCGGAGATCAGTCTCAAACAGCTTAGGCTCACCTTCAGTTGTCAGACACTGGAAGATAGCCGAATGTTCACTGTCAACAGGGATCATGGTACATCCGCTATCCTTCATAAGATCACGAATAACAGGACCTGCGGCAATAATAGCCTCTTTATTAGCCATTCCGATCCTTGTGGGAGTTCTTGCCGCCGCAAATGCAGAAGTACATCCCGCAAGCCCTGCGATCGAATGAATGGTCACGTCTGAAGGATCATTTTCAAGATATGACAGAAGTGATTCTTCACCGCTGTACACCTTTATATTCTCATCCGAAAGGAGCAAAGACAGCTCATGAGCTGCGACCTCGTCTTCCATTATACAGACCTCAGGATGCAGTTTTCGTGCAAGCTCAGACATAACAGCGGCATTTCGTCCTGCACAAAGCATTTTGACATTTACTCCGGTTTCGATCGCCACATCACAGGCTTGTCTTCCTACAGATCCCGTAGCACCAAGAATAGTTATCGTCTTATTTTCCATAATTCACCCATTAAAGCTGATGAACGTGAATATACTGCAGAATAAAGCTAAAAAGCAGAACGAGAGGAGATGTTATAAGAATAGAGTCAAGACGGTCGAGAACTCCACCGTGTCCGGGGAATATCACACCGTAGTCCTTAACATTATAGCGACGCTTGATCAGAGAGGCAAGAAGATCGCCTATCTGAGAGAGGAAAGCAACAGCAGCACCTGCAAAGAATACCGCTATATACTGAACAATAGTTGCACCATATCCATTCATATTGAGCATGATAAGTACGGATATTACACAAGCTATTCCGGAAAACACTATTCCACCGATACATCCTTCGATAGTCTTTTTGGGACTTACATCGGGAATGAGCTTGTGCTTTCCGAAGAACACACCGGTAAAGTAAGCGAAGGTATCACTTACCATAGGGATAATAAGAGCAAAAAGATACAGATATTGTCCGAGATGGCTCTCTCTGAGGAGGATCAATGCCGCAAAAGCGGAGCTTACATAAAACACTCCTCCGAATGAAGAAAACAGGCTGTCAACAGGTATTTTTCCCTTTGAGAAAATGGAAAAAATACTGAGTACAACAAAAAGAAGAATACAGCACCA
>SVQM01000093.1 GCA_015065335.1 Oscillospiraceae bacterium
GCGGTCTCGGAACAATGGGCTTCGGACTTGGCTCAGGAGTGCCTGCCGCTGCTGAAAAGCCAAAGAAAAAGGCTGAGGCTAAAGCTGAGACTGATACCGAGGAAACTGCACCTTCCGATGAGCAGATCAGTATGTTCTGATATAAAAAACAGATCACATGTATTACTTGTGGTCTGTTTTTTGCGTTAGCTTAAAAAAGCATCCTCCCTCGCATATTAGACCTGCTTCCCGCATAGACTTGTACAAATGATATACAGGAGGACGGTACTATGATCGGTACATCCATATACAAGGATATAGCAAAACGGACGGGAGGAGATATCTACATAGGAGTAGTGGGGCCGGTGAGGACAGGTAAATCTACGTTTATCCGTAAATTTATGGAAAATGTGATCATCCCGGGTATCGATGATGAATTTGAACGCATAAAGGCACAGGATGAACTTCCTCAGAGTGCAGGAGGGAGAACTGTGATGACCACTGAGCCGAAATTTATTCCCGACAAATCGGTGAATGTGACGGTAGGCGATACTGTACACCTCTCAGCAAAAATGGTTGATTGTGTAGGATATCTTGTTCCGGATGCTCTCGGTCGTGAGGAGGATGGGGAGGTACGGATGGTGAATACTCCGTGGTCAAAAGATCCCATGCCATTCGAGGAAGCGGCTGAGATGGGTACAAGGAAGGTCATAACAGAGCATTCCACTATAGGCATGATAGTGACAACAGACGGTACTATAGGAGATATTCCGAGAGAGAATTATGCAGAGGCAGAGGAAAGGGTGGTAAAAGAGCTTTCGGAGATTGGCAAGCCTTTTGCAATAATCCTTAATTCCGCAAGACCGGATTCTCACGATGCAGAGGCGCTTGCAGTATCGCTTGAAGAAAAATACAAAGCCCCGGTTGCCCTTGTAAATTGTCTTGAGCTCAATGATGCGGATATTGAGGGTATTCTTGAGATGGTGCTGTCGGAATTTCCCATTACGGAGATAACCGTGGAATATCCGGAATGGGTTGCATCTCTTGAAAGGGATCATCGCATACGCAGGCACATAACCGAATGTGTCAAGGAAGTTGCGACCGAAGTGAGAAAACTGAGCGATGTTACAGGTCATTTCTTTAATAAACTTTCTGAGATGATGTGTTCGAATGATGATTTTGACGGTAGTGAAGTTGCATATGTAAATGCGGATATGGGGAACGGTACAGTGCTTGTGAGAATGACATTGCCCGATGCTCTGTATTATAAAACGGTTGGTGATCTTACCGGACTCACTGTGTCATCGGAAAAGGAGCTTCTCCGTGCCCTTATTGATCTTTCAGAGGTGAAGAAAGAATATGATAAGATATCAGCAGCTCTTGATCAGGCAGAGGAGTTTGGATACGGTATCGTAATGCCGGAAATGGGCGAGCTTGTTCTTGATGAACCTGAGATAATACGTCAGGCGGGAAGCTACGGTGTCAGGATCAAAGCGTCTGCCGAATCTATTCATATGATAAAGACGAAGATAGAGACTGAAATAAATCCGATAATAGGAACTGAGGAGCAATCTGAGGAAATGGTTAGGTTTATGATCGAGGAAATGAAGGAAGATCCCTCAAAGGTATGGGAGATCAATATGTTCGGTCGATCGATGTACGATCTTGTTAATGACGGAATGAGGGCAAAGCTTGAACATATGCCTAAGGAGGCACGTGAAAAAATGAGTGAGGCTTTATCTAGAATAATATGTGAGGGATGTAACGGACTTCTGTGCGTGATTCTTTAAAAAAAGGGGGAGATCCCCTTTTTTTTACTGAAAAATAATAATTGTTTTTATATTTTTTAAAATAAAATCCCAAACACTTGAAATTTGTCAAGTTGTATGGTATCATTAAATGTCAAACTATATGGTTTTGTAGTTTTTGATCTTGAAGTACACCTTGGGAGGGAATAAAATGAAAAAAACAATTTCCTTTATATGTTTGCTCACCGCAATTTTACTTCTCTCATCTTGTGGACTTTTCAGACCGGCAGGGAAGTGGACGGAGAGTGCTGAAACAAATAAAGAACCGCAGACAAGTGAACAGCTCGGTACAGTGGGCTCTGTGCAGATAACTACCGAGGATAAACAGCCCCCTCAGCCTGCAGCTACACCTGCAAAGGTATCTTTTGTCGGATGTGGTGATAATATAATATATTATGGCAATGTCAGAGAGGCTGCCACGAAAGCTCCTGCCGGAAGACAGTATGGCTTTGCTTATTCCTACGATAAGGTAGCACATGTTATAAGCGGTGCAGATGTTGCATTTATAAATCAGGAAACACTTATGTGCGGTGAGGGGTATGACTTATCCTATTATCCTACATTCAACAGCCCACGTGATGTAGGATACGATCTCGTAGACGTGGGGTTTGACGTTATAAACATTGCAAATAACCATATGCTTGATAAAACAGGCTCAGGGCTTGAGAGAACGATCGAGTTCTGGAAAAGCCAGCCTGTGCTTATGATCGGTGGATATGAGTCTGAGGAAGATTTCAATACCCTGAGATATATGGAGAAAAACGGACTGAAGATCGCATTTTTGTCCTATACTTACGGCACGAACGGGTTCGTTATAGGGGATTCCTATAATGCATGGGTGCCTTATCTTAGTGAGGATGACATAAAAGCACAGACTGAGGCTGCTAAAGCCGAATCTGATGTTGTCATCGTATCTGTTCATTGGGGTGAGGAAGGCGCCTTTGCTCCGTCAGAGGAACAAAAAAAATATGCAAAGCTCTTTGCCGATATGGGTGTTGATGTGATCGTAGGACACCACCCACACGTGATCCAGCCTGTCGAATGGATAGCGGGAGAGGGAGGCGGCAAAACTCTTTGTGTATATTCTCTCGGTAATTTTATGGCAGAGCAGGCGTATGATTATAATATGGTAGGTGGAATGATCTCTTTTGATATTTGCCGTTCGGAGTACGGTGATATTTCAATAGAAAATGTTTTGTTCATTCCTACAGTATTCCATCATAATGCTTCTTTCTATAATAATCAGGTGTGGCTTATGGAAGAGTATACAGCAGAATTGGCTTCATCTCACGGAATATCCTATTACGGTAATCATACAAGTCTTGAAAGACTGCAAAAATACGTTACAGATACCGTCTCCACTGAGTTTTTACCGGATTTCTTAAAGTAACGCAGATCTTCGGAGAGGAATTTGAAATATGAGTGATAAAAATACAAATCGTATTCCCGAAAAATTAAATGTAACTGCTGTCGTACCGTCTCTTAATCCCGACGAGAAGCTGTGCGGTGTTGTCGACGGGCTCATTGATGCCGGTTTTGACGATATTATCGTGATAGATGACGGTAGTGCTCCTGAGTTTAAGAATAATTTCCCAAAGCCTTCCGATAAGGTGACGCTTCTTGTCCATGAGGTGAATCGAGGAAAAGGAGCTGCCATGAAGACTGCTTTCAGGCATATTCTTGAAAGAGATGAAAAAACGCCGGGAGTAGTTACTGTTGACGGTGACGGACAGCATCGTCCCGAGGATGTATATGCTTGTGCTAAGGCAATGATAGAGGGAGAGCCCGGTATCGTTCTCGGATGCCGTAATTTTGATCTTCCTCAGGTTCCTTCGAGAAGCCGTAAGGGAAATAAGATCACCGCTGTGGTATTCAGACTTCTTTTCGGAATGAAGCTCCGTGATACACAGACAGGACTTCGTGCCATTCCCATTGAATTCCTGCCGAAGATGACTGAAATAAACGGTGACAGATATGAGTATGAGTCAAATATGCTTATGGCTCTCAAGCCGGCGGGTATACCTATAAAGGAAGTGGAGATCGAGACGGTCTATATCGACGAAAATCAAACTTCACATTTCAGGACCGTCCGTGATGCCGCAAGGATATATGCACTGATCATAAAATATGTGTTGAGCTCAGTTTCATCGTTTTTGGTTGATATAACGGGTGATTATCTGTTCCAGAAGATACTTGGACTTTTCGGAGCACCCTTTGCCGATATAATTTCCGCAGGTGCTGCGAGAGTTATTTCTTCCATATACAATTTCATAGTGAACAAAAATGTTGTGTTCAAAGGAAAGGGTAAAGTAGGACGTCTTATTCTCAGATACTATGCCCTTGCTATACCTGTACTTGTAATTTCGGCTGTCAGCAGACATTTTATAGGTAATTTCTTTGAAGCATCGGAACTTCTCAGAACGGCAATAAAGATACCCATCGATCTTCTTCTGTATTTTGCCAGCTTCAGAATACAAAGAGAATGGGTGTTCAAAGATGATGAGGTTGATAGTAAATAATACAATTCTTCGGTGAAAGGATAAGCCAATGTATAATAAAAACGGTGGTGACCGCAGTTACGAGGACGCCATTCATGTTAAAAGATCAAGACGCTCTGAGCGTACAAGAAGTGAGCTCAGACGAAACAGCGCAAGGATGAGAGACGGATTGGATTTTTCTATCAGCAAAAATGCAGCAGCTCCGTCGTTTGTGTGTGTCGCAAGTAAAACGACAGCACAGTCGGGTGAGAAGAAAATTGCTGTAGGCCGTCCTGTTCCCAGACCAGCTTCTGCCGTTGAGAGACTACGGTCAGAGAATGATATTAAAACCGAAGCTCATGCTGACAGTGTAAAAGGTACTGTTCAGGCATCGCGGAAAATATCTGCGCCACGGAAAATTTATGTAAATTCTTCCGAGCTTCAGAAGATGAATTTGCATATAGATGATGCAGATTCGTTCGATGCACTTGATACCGAACAAACTCTCGTTGAGAACAATTCTGAGGTGAAGTCTGTCGTCAATGACGCTGTATCTAAAGACGATACATCTTCTTCTGTCAGAACCGATCGGGATGACGAAACAGAAGGGAAGTATGTAAGTGTTGCGGGACTTCGTACCATATCGAGGGCTGTTGTAGACAACGAGAATATAAAAAAAACACGATTGACTGCGGGAAAGGTGATAAGACGTTCTCTTTTGTCTCTTTTCACTGCGATCATTTTGCTTGTGGCAACCCTTTTCGGAGCTCTTGCGATCGCTGCAAACGGTCCCAGCCCGACTGTGCGTGATTTTCTCGTGTTGTCTGCTCTTCATGCAAGTGCAACAAAATGGGTACCCGGTATCTTCCTTGATGATGAGGTAGTGGATCAGATCCTGAAGGATAGCCAGAAAGTGAACACAGATGTTATTTCTGTTGATGAGTACACTGAACAGCAGAAGGAAGAGGATGATACTGATAAATGGGCAAATGCTATCGACGGTATGATATATGAATCTTTAAGCGGTCCTACCTTCAAAGGATATGTACTACTCGTGCGTGACCCTTCCAGAGTCAGTGTCGGTGTAGCTACAGATCATTTTTCCGATACAAATGAGGGCATGAGAATATTTGACATGGCAGATAAATACGGTGCGGTTGCCGCAATTAACGGCGGAGAATATCCCGATGCCGGTGGCATGGGAATAGGTGGCCGTCCAATTGGTCTTACTTACTCAGATGGTAAGTGCGTATGGTCAGATGGACTCAGACGCTCTTTTATGGGGTTTGACAAGAATGACAGGCTCATAGTCCGTGAGGGCCTTACAAAGGCTCAGGCTGAAGAGCTTGGTATACGTGACGGAGTGTGTTTCCAAACAGGAAAAACTCTCATTACAAATGATAACGGTAATGTGACTATGTACTACGCAGATCATAATACCGGAATAGCTCAGCGTACAGCTATCGGTCAGACTGCTGACGGTACAGTTATTCTCCTTGTAACAGACGGACGTACTGCAAGCAGTCTCGGCGCTACACATAATGATGTTATTGATATAATGGTGTCATACGGTGCGATCAGTGCCGGAATGCTTGACGGTGGTTCATCCTCCCTGATGTATTACAGGGATTTTTATGATAAATACGGGCTTGATAAAACAGATCTTGATGAGTATCAGAGACGAGGGCTTATAAATAAATATAAGGCATTTACAAATCCAAGACGTCTTCCCACCTGCTTTATCGTAGCTCCAGAATAAGAAAGAAAATGATATGAGTGCAAAAAAACGTTTTCCCTTATTTTATAAGATCTATTTTGCAGTTATAGCTGTAGCTGTGGTTGCAATCGTCTTTGGTATGTTCTGGCTCAAGGGATACCTTGCAGAATATGAGAGCTCGCAACCGTATATAGTTGCCGATGATGTGTTTGAAAAGTATTATTCTTCAAATGACTTTTCAGAGCTCGTAGGTCTTACATATGATGAGGATTCCTTCGAGAGCCCTGAGGTGATAACGGAGCATCTGCAAAAAAGCTACGGCGATTGTGAGCTTACTTATACGTCCGTCTCCTCAGGCGAAAAAGGAATACTTAAGTACATCGTAAAAGCGGGAGATAAAAAGATATCTTCATTTACTCTGAAGGAATCGGATAAAACAACCGAGCGTGGCTTTAAGCTGTATACTCAGAACACCTTTGAGGTATACTATCCTGCAAATGAAAGTGTGACTGTGCTTGTACCCGAGTTCTCAGATGTTTATGTGAATGATATAAAGCTTGATTCCGGTTTTGCGGTGGAGAGCGGTATTATACTTGATGATATAAATGATATCCCCGAAGGAATATCTCCTGTAAAGTATGATAAATATACGGTCGAAGGGCTTATAAAATCTCCTTCGCTCAAGGTAATGTCGGGTGATGTGGAGAATAATCTGGTGTATAATGAGGAAACAAAGGAGTACAAGGCAGATCTTCCGAATGATTCCGACCTTCAGGCATTATACAGCGACTTCGTCATAGAAGCAGTAAAGGAATATGCAAAATATATGGAGATGGATTCGCATTGGGGCAAAGTAAAGCCTTATTTCGATCCCACAACCAAGCTCTACACATCGATTTATACTGTTGAACAGTATTTTGTATATCCTCATTCAGGGTATCGCTTTGAGGAAGAGTATGCAGGTGATTTTTATGCCTACGATGAGAATACATTCTCATGCAGAGTATCTGTGCTCCAGATCCTTGAAAATCCGGGCATGGAAGACTTTAAGGATAACATAAATATGACTGTTTATTTGAGACGGGTAGGTGAGCAGTTCCTCATCTACGATTGGAACGTAATAGGAGAGTAGAAGTAATGGGTTTTTTTGAAAAAATAACATCTGCGGATCTGCAGGTGCTTGAATGGATAAGAGAAAATCTTTGGTGCGGTTTTCTCGATGCGGTTATGCCGGTTATAACATTTCTCGGTAATGCGGGATGGTTTTGGATCGCTATGGCAGTTGTAATGCTGTTTTTCGGAAAAACAAGAAAAACAGGTCTCATGATGGGTGCAGCTCTTATATTTGGGCTTGTGCTCTGTAATCTTATCCTGAAACCGACAGTGGCGAGAATACGTCCTTATGAGCTTGTCGAAGGTGTGAAGCTCCTTATCGGTGAGCAATCTGATTTTTCATTTCCTTCCGGTCATACTGCAGCATCTTTTGAGGCGGCAACAGTTCTTATGATCCGTGATAAAAAATTCGGTATTCCTGCACTCGTCCTCGCATCCGTGATAGCATTTTCACGAATGTATCTGTATGTCCACTATCCTACAGATATCCTCGGAGGAATCGCAGTAGGTGTACTTTGCGGTGTTCTCGGGTATTTCGTCGTCGGATATCTGTGGAAAAGATTTGCTGAGAAAAAAGCGTGAATCAAATCAGCAATATCACATAATTTTGCTATGGCAAAATTATGTGATATTGCACAAAAATACCTGTTTTTGTTGACTGAAATTATTTTAAAAAAGTTCTCGAAAATGCTTGACATCTGTAATATGATGAGGTATAATATATAGGCTTGATGAGAGCATCTGGGTGTGGCGCAGTTGGTAGCGCGCTACCTTGGGGTGGTAGAGGCCGCTGGTTCAAGTCCAGTCACTCAGACCAAAATAACCGAATCGCCTTTAGGCGGTTCGGCTATTTTAATTTGAATAACAAGTCGACTGAACCAGAGCAGATTTGCGGAGCAAATATGCAGGCAACCTCGCACATGGATAAAGTCGGATTTAAGGTAAACAAAAGCGAGGTTGAGGTTCCCAAGTCCAGTCACTCAGACCCAAAAATGCAAATCGCCGTTGGCGGTTTGCATTTTTTAATTTGAACGAATAGATGTGAACCATCGACCATACTACCACATCAAGCAGCATCGAAGATGCGGCTTGGGGTTGTAGGGTGACGCCGCATAAAACGATCCTGTGAATCGTTTTATGCAAGGAATAACTGAAATAGGAAGAAATGAAGCCGAGTGAACCGAGGTGAACATTTCGACTATGTTTCGGGAAGGGCAGCGCTGGCAGGGGTTCGATCACCAGATGAAAAACAGCTTGAAAGCTTTA
>SVQM01000094.1 GCA_015065335.1 Oscillospiraceae bacterium
ACGCTGCTGATCTTCCCTGGGGTGAGATCGGCGTAGACGTTGTTCTCGAGTGTACCGGTTTCTACTGCTCCAAGGAGAAGAGCCAGGCTCATATCGATGCAGGTGCTAAGAAGGTTGTTATTTCTGCACCCGCAGGTAACGATCTTAAGACTATCGTTTACAGCGTAAACGAGAACACTCTTACCGCTGATGATACCATCATCTCCGCTGCTTCCTGTACTACCAACTGTCTCGCTCCTATGGCAGACGCTCTCAATAAGTACGCTGCTATCCAGAGCGGTATCATGACCACTGTTCATGCTTACACCGGTGACCAGATGATCCTTGACGGTCCTCACCGTAAGGGTGACCTCCGCCGTGCTCGCGCAGGTGCTCAGAACATCGTTCCCAACTCCACCGGTGCTGCTAAGGCTATCGGTCTTGTAATTCCCGAGCTCAACGGCAAGCTTATCGGTTCTGCTCAGAGAGTTCCCACCTGCACCGGTTCTACCACCATTCTCGTTGCAGTTGTTAAGGGTAAGGATGTTACCAAGGAAGGCATCAACGCTGCTATGAAGGCTGCTGCTTCTGATTCCTTCGGTTACACCGAGGAGCAGATCGTTTCCTCCGACGTTATCGGTATGCGTTACGGTTCCCTCTTTGATGCTACTCAGACCATGGTAGCAAAGATCGACGACGATACCTATCAGGTTCAGGTTGTTTCTTGGTACGATAACGAGAACTCCTACACCAGCCAGATGGTTAGAACTATCAAGTATTTCGCAGAGCTCAACTAAGTTTTGTTCTGTCAGCAAAGGAGGGGGCAGAAATTGCCTCCTTTCTTTGCATTGAATACATACAAAGAAAGGTTGGATATACGTTATGGAATCCAAACGTAATCTTAAATATTTTACAACTCACGGTATTCACCCTATCACCATAGTCGGTCTTATTCTCACCGTTGTGGGTGTTGCTTTTATTCCGATTTTTGCCGGAACTGATTTCAGCACCATGGTGTATGTGGGCATCGGTCTTGCCGTTGTTGGTCTTGTTTTGCTTTATATCATCAATGGCGGTAAAGCTACTCCCGATGATCTTGACTATGTGATCTACGAGAAGGTTAAATATCTCGATGAAACCGCTCAGAAGCGTCATGAGGTTTACGAGTCCAAGTTCAGAAAGGATATCAAGCCCGTTACTCTTAAGGGTTATGATTATTCCGAGCAGGAGAATCTTTATTTCAAGAAGGGCTCTGATCACAAAAACCGTACCAATGTTTACAATACTGCTGTTCTCTATTTCACAAAGGACAGAATGTATATTTACGGTAGACACTTCTCTCTTACCGACGAGCTGTTCGATAAAGAGATCATGAGTAAGCATAAGTTTGTAGATCTCGGCAAGGCTGAGATCATCGATGGAGAGGCTACTTTCACCATCGGTAATTACACAAACCACATTACCACTCACACCTTCCGCATCACAAAGGCTAACGGTGATGTTATTCTTAGCATGACTGTTGATTATGGTGCAGACATGGATAAGGCTGTTGATGATATCAACAGAGTAATCGCTGTTACCAAGGATGAGGTAGCAAGACTTGCTGCTGAGCAGAAATAATTTTACTTTATAGAATCAAAACCTCGGATCAAAAAGATCCGAGGTTTTCTTTATCTCTTAGATTGTTACATCGACACAAACACTTGACTTATCGCTGAGAGGAGCAATATTTCCGTCAACTGCTACGCCATCAACAGTCATAGACTTTGTACCGGTCTGCTTAACATTGATCCTGTACTCAGTTCCACGGAACTTACGTGTAACGGTATATTCCTTCCAATCGTCGGGAATACAAGGCTCAATCTTAAGTCCATCATAATCGGGATAGATTCCTAGAATAGCCTGACTGATGGAAAGGAATGTCCATGAAGCAGTACCTGTGAGCCAGCTGTTCTTGGCATGACCGGGATTACCGGAAGCACGACCTGAGACCATCTGTGAATATACATAGGGCTCAGTTTCGTGAATCTCACTCTTGTCCTCAAGATAAGCGGGACAGATTCTGCGATAGATATCGAACGCTTCGTTACCTCGTCCGAGAACTGCCTCTGCACAAACAATCCAAGGATTGTTATGACAGAATACTGATCCGTTTTCTTTAAATCCGGGAGGATATGAAGAAATCTCACCGAGCTCAAGATGGTACTCAGTATAGCAAGGATCAAGAAGCTCTACACCGTACTCACCGAGAAGTCTTGCACGGGTGGATTTCATAGCCTTAAGTCCCTCACCTGTTTCCTTACCGATACCTGCGAGAGTACAGAAGCCCTGAGGCTCAATGAAGATCTGACCTTCCTTACATTCTGATGAGCCGATCTTGTTACCGTATGCATCATATGCACGGAGGAACCATTCACCGTCCCAACCATCCTTGAGGATAGCTTTTTCCATATCAGTAACAGCCGCACGTACAGCTGCAGCCTCGTCATCAAGACCGATCTTATCAAGAAGCACTGCATACTCAGAGCCGTATTTCACGAACATACCGCCGATAAATACAGACTCTGCAACAGGCCCTTCCGAAGGTCCGAAGGTCTGGAAGGACTCCCCCGGCTCCTCGGAGAAGCAATTAAGGTTGAGACAGTCGTTCCAGTCTGCACGACCGATAAGGGGCAGCTTGTGAGGACCGAGATTATTCATTGTGAAGTTCACACTGCGACGAACGTGCTCAAGGAGGGGGACCTCGGAACCGGGAACATTGTCAAAGGGCGTGGGATGATCAAGGATAGTATAATCACCGGTCTCCTTGATGTAAGCACAAACTGCACCAACAAGCCACAGAGGATCATCATTAAATCCACCGCCGATATCATTGTTACCACGCTTGGTAAGAGGCTGATACTGATGATATGTAGAACCATCCTCAAACTGAATTGAAGCAATATCTATGATTCTCTCACGTGCTCTGTCAGGCACGATGTGCATAAATCCGTACAGATCCTGACATGAGTCACGGAATCCCATTCCACGACCTGTGCCTGTCTCATAATATGATGCACTACGGCTCATATTGAATGTGACCATACACTGATACTGATGCCAAATATTAACCATACGGTTGATCTTGTCGTTGTCGGATGAGAGCTGATATTTTCCGAGAAGCTCATCCCAGTACTCACGAAGTGTAGCAAAAGCTTCATCGATAGCAGCAGGGTCAGCAAACTTGCCGCAAACCTCTTTTGCGGTATCCTTGCGTATAACGCCGGGGGCGATAAACTTCTTGTCACGGGGATTTTTACCGTATCCGAGTACAAAAGAAGCTCTGTAGCTTTCACCGGGAGCAATAGTTACTTCGATGTGGTGACATCCGATGGGATACCAACCTACGATCTTGGAAGAAGCACTTCTCTCCTCACGAACGAGCTCAGGATCGGACCAATCACCCATGTGACCGAGGAAAGTATTACGGTCAGTATCCCAACCTGCAGTCTCACGGTTTACACCGTAGAATGCGTAGTGGTCACGACGCTCTCTGTACTCGGTCTTATGGTAAATGATACCGTCTTCAACCTCTGACTCAGCGATGTTGAGATTACGCTGATAGTTCTGGCTGTCATCAACGGCATTCCAGAGACACCACTCCATTACACCGTAAACGTGAACGGTCTTAGTCTCTGCGGATTCATTGGTAAGTACGAGATCATGGATCTCACAGTTCTCTCCGACAGGAACGAAGAAATTCATCTTTGCAGAAAGTCCGTCCTTTGCAGAATCAAACTTGGTGTAGCCCATACCGTGACGGCACTCATAGCGGTCAAGCTCGGTCTTAGTGGGAAGGAATCCCGGATTCCATGCCTTCTTCCCTGCCTCTTTTATGTAGTATATACGTCCGCCGTTATCCCCTGGAACGGAATTGTAACGGTATCGAAGTATTCTCTGAAGCTTTGCGTCACGGTAGAAGCAATATCCTCCACCTGTGTTAGAGATCATTCCTAGGAAATCTTCGCTTCCGAGGTAATTGATCCAAGGGAGAGGCGTCGCCGGAGTTTCGATGACATACTCTCTTTTCGGATCGTCAAAATATCCGTATTTCATTTTTGTTCTCCTTTATTCCGATATTTATCGGATTATTTTATTTTGCTTAATTTTGCATTGTTTGCAACCACAATTAGTTTCATGGAATCGTCAAGCTGCAATTCCGGATCTATTTCAATGGTTATCTTATCATTTTTGCGTATCCCGATAACATTGATGGAATATTTTCTCCTAAGATTCAGCTCAAGGAGAGTTTTACCTTCCCATTGAGGCTTTACGTCAAGCTCGACAATTGAAAAATCATCAGATAATTCTACCATATCAACAAAGCCCGAGCTTATGAGATTTTTTGCAAGTCGAATTCCCGATTCATATTCCGGAAGAAGTACTTTATCTGCACCCACACGACTGAGTATTCTTTGGTGCATCTCACTTCCGCATTTTGCAATCACAGTTTTTACTCCTGCATCTTTACAAAGAGTAACAGCCATAACACTTGCCTCAAGATTTGTCGCCATTGCTATAATGACTACATCAATATTTGATATACCAAGCTGCTTCAGTACCTCCTCATCTGTAACATCGGCACATTTGCAAAGCGGTATTTCCGCAATAGCATTGTTTATAATGTCTTCATCAGAGTCTACAGCCAGAACATCGGCACCGTTTGCTATCAGCTCTTTTGCTACAGCCATACCATAGCGCCCAAGACCGAATACAGCATACGTTTTATTTATACTCATAGATTCACCTTCCTATCCGACGCAAATGTCCTCAACAGGATTTTTGATCTTATTCGGATTTTCTTTTTTCACATTAAGTGCTACAGCGAGAGAAATTGGTCCTACTCTGCCGAAGAACATAGTAAAAATTATTATTATCTTCCCCCATACATTAAGAAACGGGGTAAGATTTCTTGTGAGTCCGACGGTAGCAGTTGCACTTACAGTTTCATATAATATGTTGATAACCGAAGAATCTGTTACAAATGACAGGAGTAAAGTAGAAACAAACATTATCCCAAATGACATAAATACAACTGAGAGCGCTTTATTTATAGCGTATTTGGGAATATTTCTATTAAAAAGAACTACTTCATTTCTGTTTTTAACAGCAGAAATTGAAGCAAAAATAAGAATTACAAACGTAACAGTCTTGATACCGCCTGCCGTTCCTACAGGAGATCCGCCTATAAACATAAGAATGAGAGATAGAATAGACGAAGAATTAGTAAGATTTTCCTGAGGTATTGTGGCAAATCCCGCTGTTCTCGTTGTTATCGATTGGAAGAGAGACATCTGTACTTTATCACCTACAGAAGCATTACCCATAGATAAAGGATTATTATATTCAAAAACAAAAAATAATACTGCACCGCTTATTATTATTATTACCGTAGATACAAGTGCAATTTTTGAATGGAGAGTAAGAGATCGCATTTTCTTTCTTTCTTTGATCACACTGATCACGTCCCACCAAACGATATACCCGATTCCGCCGAACACGATAAGGACACATGTAACAATATTGATCAAAGGATCTGTAGCATATTCGCACAAGCTGTTTTCGGAAATGATGTCGATCCCCGCATTACAAAATGCGGATATTGAATGAAAGATCGAATACCATACGCCTTTAATTCCGAACATAGGTACAAATCTAATCATGCATATTGCGGCTCCAAGTCCTTCGATAATAAATGTACCTAAAAAAACCTTTTTAACAAATCTGACAAGTCCGGACATTGTATTGAGATTAAATGCATCTTGAATTAGAATACGATCACGTATACCCATTCGCTTGTGGAACATGAGCATAATACCGGACATTATGGTGATTACACCAAGCCCCCCGACCTGTATGAGACATATAATAACTATATGTCCAAATGTACTCCAGGTGCTGACAGTAGGTAATGTCACAAGTCCGGTAACACAAGTTGAGGTGGTGGCAGTGAACAGTGAATCCACAAAGGAAACTGAATTGCCGTTAGCTGAACTGACCGGTAGCATAAGAAGCAATGATCCAACAAGAATAACAACGGCAAAACCTATCATTATTATCTGAGTGGTTGAAAGTGAATAAATGATTTTTTTCATATAACACCTATGATACATCTATCATGAACATATAAATAGTATACCATAATAAATGTCATCTATCAATAGATTATTGAATGTTTTTACCAAATAACCGCAGTCGAATGACTGCGGTTAGAAATTATATTGTTTTTATAACTCAGTTTTTTCTCCACACCATTTTGTTTACAACTCCGGTGTAAGATTGAATTATTTTCACCACTTTTGTAGACACATTCTCATCTGTGTAAGTAGGTACGGGGATTCCGTGATCCTCTGCTACAGTCATGCTGACGGCAGTTTCAACGGCCTGTATGAGACTGTCTCCATCGATACCTGCAAGAATAAAGCAAGCCTTGTCAAGAGCTTCAGGACGCTCTGTAGAGGTCCTTATACAAACAGCAGGAAATGGATTTCCAATGCTCGTAAAGAAGCTTGATTCCTCAGGAAGAGTACCGCTGTCAGATACTACCGCAAAGGCATTCATCTGAAGTTTATTGTAATCGTGGAAGCCGAGAGGCTCATGTCTTATCACACGTGGATCAAGCTTAAATCCACTTGATTCAAGGCGATTACGGCTTCTTGGATGACAGGAATACAAAATAGGCATATCGTACTTCTCTGCCATTTTGTTGATAGCGGTAAAAAGGCTCGTAAAATTCTTTTCTGTGTCTATATTTTCCTCTCTGTGAGCGGAGAGAAGGATATATTTTTTCTTCTCAAGACCAAGTTTTTCAAGGATATCGCTTGACTCAATATCGGAAAGATTAGCATGAAGCACTTCCGCCATTGGGGAGCCTGTTACATAGGTACGCTCTTTAGGAAGACCGCATTCGTGAAGGTAGCGTCTTGCATGCTCGGAATAAGCAAGATTTACATCGGAGATGATATCAACTATCCTGCGGTTTGTCTCCTCGGGCAGACATTCATCCTTACAGCGGTTTCCCGCCTCCATATGGAAAATGGGAATATGAAGTCTCTTTGCGGCGATAGCGGAAAGACAGGAATTTGTGTCACCGAGAATGAGGAGAGCATCAGGCTTTACACTGCTCATAAGTTTATAAGAACAGTTTATAATATTACCGACAGTAGCTCCGAGATCATCTCCCACGGCATCCATATATACCTCGGGATCATCAAGCTTCAGATCACGGAAAAATATACCGTTAAGATTGTAGTCGTAATTCTGTCCCGTATGTGCGAGAATACAGTCAAAGTATCTGCGACATTTTGAGATCACGGCAGCAAGTCTGATGATCTCGGGACGGGTACCGACGATAATGAGAAGCTTCAGCTTACCGTTATCGCTGAATTTTATATCGGAGTAATCAAGTTTCATGTTTATTCTACCTTTTCAAAGAAAGTATCGGGCCTTGCGGGATCGAACTGCTCATTAGCCCACATAAGGGTTACAAGATCATCGGTATCACTGAGATTGATTATATTGTGAGTGTATCCCGGAAGCATATGAACAGCCTCTATCCGATCTCCTGACACCTCAAAATTAAGTACCTCATCCGAACCAACGCACCTCTGTTGAATGAGAGCCCGTCCGGATACAACAATAAAGAATTCCCATTTTGTATTGTGCCAATGCTGACCCTTAGTAATTCCCGGCTTTGAGACATTTACACTGAACTGACCGCAGTTAACTGTTTTAAGAAGCTCTGTAAAGCTGCCACGGTCATCAATGTTCATTTTTAAGGGAAAAGAAGCCTTATCCTTCGGGAGATAGCTGAGATAAGTGGAATAAAGCTTTTTCGCAAAAGAGCCATTCGGTATCTCAGGCATCACAAGTGTATCAGGCTGAGACCTGAAAGCCTCAAGGAGATCAACGATATCGCCAAGTGTCACCTTATGAGTAACAGGTGCGGCACAGAATTTTCCGTCATTTGTAAGAACAGTATTGATACCGTCAAATATACAGCGGTGTTCCTTTCCTTCAAGAGCACAGATCATTTCACAAACAAGATCGTCTATGTATAAAAGCTCAAGCTGAACTGAGGGATCATTCACAGTAATCGGAAGATCGTTTGCAATATTATTGCAAAAGGTTGCAACAGCAGAATTGTAATTAGGTCTACACCATTTTCCGAAGAGATTTGGGAATCTGTAAACAAGCACCTTTGCTCTTGTTTCTTCGGCGTAGCTGAAAAACAGATCCTCG
>SVQM01000095.1 GCA_015065335.1 Oscillospiraceae bacterium
TTTATGATTTCCCGGAAAACTACGATCCCGAGAAGCATGAATACGGTTTTTGTTTTCTTGTATATTCCAAATTCGAAGTAGGTAATTATATATGGAGCGACTATATTTACGAGGGGGACATCAGTTTATACACATTAACAAAAGTAAATGTACCGGGAGAACTACCTTTTGGTGACGTAAACGAAGACGGTAAATTAAATCTTTACGATGCATCAATGATACTTAAATATATTGCCGGGTGGAAAGATGTTGATCTTAATAAGAATCTGTCAGATGTTAATGCGGATCTCAAAACAGATCTTGGTGATGTTTCAAAACTGCTGAAAATTATTGCAGGATGGAGCAACTGTAATTGAACAAAGGGGCTGTAGAAACAGCCCCTTTGTTTGTTATTCGCACATAATAAATCTAATATAATCACCACTTGGATGATTAATATATTTGTACTTCAAATGCAAATATTCCCCTCTGTTCTGTTTTACGTTGATTTGCATCGAATTATTTTTATCCATAACAGCCCCTACCATGTTATCATATGATATATATGAAACTGTGGAGGATTGGTAATCGACGGGTACATATAGCATTATTTCTTCGTTGTTTTCAAGCGGAGTATCAAGAGAAGGAATACAAATATGCATTGTATTATCAGGATGATTAAAAGTATTAGATATAATTCTTGCGGGCGATAACGGATTGAATTTTAAATTTCTGCCATAATATGTGTTATCAACTATAGACATATTATATTTATTGTTATCACCCGAATATATGAATTTATCATATTCAAAGTTGTACAATTTATTGCCGGCTATACTAAGATTACCCGCTTTATTGCCAATATATATTCCATAATCATTTGCATTTTCTTTACCCATGCTATGTATAGAATTCCCGGAAATGATACATGATGAAGAAAAGTTTACCCCTATACCGTATCTCCTGGATCCAGTAATAATATTATCAGCAACAATAACCCTCTCGCTTATTCTCTCATTATCAGTTGAGTTATTGCCCGTGAGCAATATTCCCATTCCGTACTGACCATCTTTATCATATTCCTTTTCCTGATCATTAGAAACATAAGATATATCTTTAATAAAATTATCACGGATAACCACATCTTTTATTCCGTTGCACTGTATTCCCCGTTCATTACGCACGCCTTCGCTATCAGGATCATTACTGCCAAATATTTTATTGGCATAGATATTTACTGTCAAATATTTTAAATCGTTTCTATTATTCTGAGGCCCCTCAACAGATATTGAACTATTTCCGCATCCCCAAAAAACATTTCCGTATGCATTTGAACGGTAAGATGTATTCAGCCGTAATCCCTGATGTAGTGTCGTATAAAAGTAATTATTGTATACATTCAATTGTTCTGTTCCGTCAGAATTTATCCCGGTATCGCAAGTGTAAAAATAACACTGTCTTATATCAACATTTTCGCCACACATATAAACACCTGTTTCAAATCTGTGAAATTCACAGTTTTCTATTGTTCCGAAACTGAAATACATCGATTTACCTTCATCTGACGTTATATTAGGATCCGTCGGAACAACTCCCATACCATAGTTTCTGTTTTCGAACTCCACTGGCACGGATGAGTTGGATTTGTCCCATGTAAAAATAAAATTCTTAATCGTACAATGTTTCAACCCATTTTTCGCCGCGTCCGAAAGATAGAATAAAGCTTCTTTCTTTTTTGCCTTTCTGTTTTCTTTATTTTCTTCGGAAGTATTATCAATGATAGTTTTGTAATTACTGATATAGTCATTCGACCAACAAACCGTACACCCGTTACCATTGATAGTAAGATATTTTCTTGTCTTGTTGACGATCTCGGGGGTTTCATCATTCCCCACATTACAACGAGTGAAATCCACAGGTGCATCCAGAACGTATGTTGTATCATAACCTATAACTGCTCCTGTACTCTCATCCTTTATTTCGGTTTTCTTGTTGAACACCAGAGTGTCCCCGTCCTTAAGAGCCTCTATCGCAGCCTGAATAGTTTGGGTATCATTCATACCGGTCTTGCGGGAACATTCTACATATTTTGTTGCCATAACTTTTTTAAATCCTTTCTTTTTGTAAAAATAAATTTTTATTAACTTATAAACATTAGTTCTGTTTTGCCGGCAAAATATAACGGGGCGTCCCCCGCGGAACTTATGTCTGAACGTATTATAGCACAACCGTTCGCATTTGTCAACCCCCTGTTTGTAATTTTTTTATTTTGGGGCGATTTTGCGCGAAATTTTGTTTTTTAACGAAGTGAAATTGCGTCATCCCAAAATTATCCTTGACAGAGACACTTACGGTATTATAAAATATAAACATAGATCACGCCATTATGAAAGGCTGCATTATGGAGAAATTCATCTACAAAAGTGACATTTACACAGCGGAGCTTTCCCTCTGCGGGATAAAGATCATTGAGAAGGGTGATGAGCTTGCAGAGCTTCTCCCCTCAACGAGGGTACTGAGCGTTGCCGTAGCCGAGGAGGATATCCTTGACGCACGTGGCAACGTAAAGGTGCAACGGGGAGATTATTACGATGTTGACGACGAGGATGAGAGGATCCTGTCCTTTGAGGCAAGGTCCGATACCGAGTTCGTATGGGAAGCAGAGAGCTCACTTTGGCGAAAGACTTATACCGCAGTGTGTGATCCCGAGGGGATCACCTATTCCGTGACTGTTCACGGCAAGGGAAACATCGGTGTGGTCCAGTATTTCCGCACCTCCGAGAAGGGATCGCTCTACGATTTCTGCGAATACTATTTCCCCTGTCCTCCATCTCAGGCGGAGCTTAAGATGCGCCGTTCCTCTGTCGAGGAATTTTTGTCATTCTTTGAGCTTATGATACCTCCGGCATATGTGTACTCATTCCGCACCGAGGAGCATGAGGGCAGATTCGGCATGGGACTTATCGCCGAGCCGGGTGAATACAATTTCATGCATTTTGATTACAGGATATGCAGTAACGGCAAGGGTGTGACCTGCTTCTATTTCCAGACCGATCTTGAGGGTCACACGAACGTTGACGGCTCCTTCACTCTGCCGAAGATCCGCACGTTCTTTGCGGAGGACGACATGGCAGTGATAAAGAGCTACTGCCGATATCACTATGATAACGGTCTTGCAAATAAAAAGCTCCGCCGTGACGAGGATATTCCACGTTGGTGGAGAGGGCCTATCGTCTGCGGATGGAACGAACAGTATGTTCAGCAAAACAAGTTTTATCCCGATGTTGCACAAAAGGATCTTGCGACACAGGAGATATACACAAAGATCGCCGACATGATCCGTGATTACGATATCCCCGCAACCATGCTGATAATCGACGACAAGTGGCAGAAGGGCTATGGCGATGCTACTCCCGATCCCAAAAAATGGCCCGATATGCGTGGATTCGTGGATGAGATGCATTCCCGTGGGCTTCGTGTGATACTTTGGTTCAGAATGTGGGGCGGAGAGGGACTTCCCGAGGATGAAGTCATGTACGGAGAGGGAATGCCCTACAACAACCGCAGGGTGAGGCTTGATTATCCTCCTTACTGCGATCCCACAAATCCCTTGTATGAGGCTCATCTCAGAGAGATGATCTACCGCCTGCTCTCACCCGATGAGGGATGCATGAATGCCGATGGATTCAAGCTTGATTACACTCTTGTACAGCCTTATGGCGAGACTGCAAAGTCGAAGAGCGGCAAGTACGGTGCCGAGGCGACGAAGATGCTTTACAACATCATCTATGACGCCGCAAAGGCGGCAAAGCCCGATGCTCTCATCAACGGAAGCCCCTGTCATCCTTATTTCGACGAGGTCTGCGACATGGCGAGAGTTCACGATTACGGCTGGGGCTTCAGAAATGAGACTGAGAGCATGAAGGAGAGGGCGAGCCTCTTTGAGGCTGTGATGGACGGCGTGCTCATCGACACCGACTCCGTGAATTTTGCGTGCAGGAATGATGCTATGCGGTATTACCGCAATCAGCCGAAGATCGGAGTTCCCGACATATATCAGTTCTCAAATTCCGAAATGATCGAATTCAGTAAAGATGACTGGAATGAGATCCGTGCCATTTTCAAGAAATACGCTCAGGAGACAGACGAGAAATACGGTCCTGTAGAAAAAGCATAAAGAAGGATATAAGATATGTTCAAGAAAATATCAGAGGGCGATGTATTCGCCACAAAGGCAGACTGTGCCACAAGCGGACCCCGTGCCGCAGTGCTCCCTGACGGCAGAGTGATCTGCACGTTTATGATAAACTCATTCAGCGGAGCGAATGATTTCGTGCCGATGGCGGCTGTGGCTGAGGAGGGACTCTCCTTCGGTGAGGCACACAAGATATGGCCCGAGCTTGAAGGGAAATGGTCACTTTTCGGCTCCGTAAGGCGAGGAGGAGACGGAAAATACTCCTTCTCGGGACAGGTGTTCCCAATCTCTCACAAGGGTGAGGCATTCTGGTCCGACGAGGCTATGGGAATGAAGGAGAACATGGTCTTTCATTCCATCTCCGATGGCGGTGAGGCTTTCCCTTTGCCCGAAATGACAGAGCTTCCTTACTACGCATCCGCAGAACAGCCCGGCGGTCTTCTCACAGATGCCGACGGCACTATGACAATGATATACTCACCCTATCCCACCATCGAAAAGCGTGAGGCAGTGGACAACGGATGCATCGTTATGCTTCGAAAAAAGGCAGGCGAGGAGACGTTCTCGTCTAAGAAATTCGGCTCTGTTGACGGCGACAGCCAGTATGCGGAGAGCTGGATCGTGAGAATGTCCGACGGCAGGCTCATGGTATCTACATGGCAGACGGCGAGTGAGGACTCCACGAGATATTTTATCTCCGATGACGACGGTGAGAGCTTCAAGGGCCCCTTTACTCAGCCATTCCGCGGTCAGAGCACAGGTGCTTGTGCCTGCGATGACGGAAGTGTGCTCATTGCGTACAATCAGCGAAAGTACGGCGAGATCGGTGTATGGCTTGCCCTTGAGAAGTACGGCAAGGATGGGGAATATGAGCTCCTCGAAAACGAACCTGTTTGGATCGCCGAGACTGCCACCAAGACCGGTGACAGCACCGATTTTGGTCAGTGGACCGATTTCTCCTTCGGTGAGCCCGGAGTGACCGTTCTTCCCGACGGAACGATCCTTGTTGTACTGTGGTACAAAAGCGGCGATACCAACGGCGTAAGGTATGTACATCTTAGACGTGAGTGACTGTGGTGTAATGGGCGGTATAGGTGACGGGTGACGCTTTCTTGGGAACTTTTTGAAAAAAGTTCCCAAACCCTCAAAAACTTTATACTGTGTAGCCATACAGGAATACTACATCTAATAGACAGCAAGGCAACATACGTTGCCTTGCGTATTTTTTATATTTGGATGGGGAATACCAAATGTCGGATTTTCACTTCGTTAAATCCGACGATATAGGTATAATTTGATAACGGTAGACTGCAAGGATTCCTATAGTGATATAAACATAAGGAAATACAGAATAAATCTGTCGTTTCGCTAAAACAAATTAAAATCCGCATTTTGCCCTGTAAAATGCTTCATTACATCTTCTCCCTTCACTATTACCTCAAAAAGCCACCTTCAGGTGGCTTTTTTCATATTCTCATAAGTATTCCGTTATCTTTGAGATAATGCTTCAGGTCGGGGATCTTCACCTCACCGAAGTGGAAGATGGATGCCGCAAGGCCTGCGGTAACATCGGGAACTTCACGGAACAGCGTCACAAAATCCTCAGGCTTGCCCGCACCGCCCGATGCGATAACAGGCACATTCACTACCTTGCACACTGCATCGAGCATCTCAAGATCAAATCCACCCTTTACGCCGTCGGTGTCGATAGAATTGACCACGATCTCGCCTGCACCGTTCTCGACGCCACGTCTGATCCACTCGATGGCATCAAGCCCCGTATTGTCACGGCCGCCTCTGGCAAATACGGTAAATCCCTGTTCTGTACGCTTTACGTCAACGGACAGGACGACGCATTGGTCGCCATATCTCTTTGCCGCCTCGCCGATAAGCTCGGGATTCTTTATTGCGCCTGAGTTTACGCTGACCTTATCTGCACCGCACTTCAGTACACGGTCGAAATCCTCAAGAGTGTTGATACCTCCGCCTACTGTCAGGGGGATGAACACACGTCTTGCGGTTTCGGTAAGAATGTCGGTGAAAAGTTTGCGTCCCTCGGCAGATGCGGTGATATCATAGAACACAAGCTCATCTGCTCCGCAGTCCGAATAGTACGCCGCAAGCTCTACGGGGGATGACACGTCGGACAGCCCCTCGAAATTCACGCCCTTTACAACACGTCCGTCACGGACATCAAGGCAAGGGATAATTCTCTTTGTTATCATATCATGATCTCACTTTCCATTAGCCATACGGACAGCATCGGACACCTTCAAGCGTCCCTCATACACTGCTCGTCCGAGGATCGCACCGTCAACGCCTATATCCATGAGCTTTTCGATGTCGTACTCGTCGGTAACGCCGCCTGAGGCGATGACCTTTACGGAATATGTATTCGTAAGATGACGGTAAAGATCAAGATTCGTGCCTGCGAGCATTCCGTCCTTTGACACATCGGTACAGATGACCGTATCGGCACCTATCTCGTCAAGCATGGCGAAAAATTCGTCGCAGGTGATTCCCGATCCCTCGGTCCAGCCTTTGACTGCGACCTCTCCGTCTTTAAGATCTGCACCAACGGCAACTTTGTCACCGAAGCGGGCGATAGCCTCACGGAGAAATTCGGGATCCTTTGCTGCGGCAGTGCCCAGTATTACCCGGGAAATGCCTGCTCCGAGATATGTTTCGATGACCTCCATGGAGCGAACACCTCCGCCGATCTCGGAGAATCCGCCGAATGTTTCGGCGATGCGCTTCACCGTGTCTATGTTGGGGGTGCCGCCGTCTCTCGCTCCTTCAAGATCAACTATGTGGATATACTTCGCACCTTCGTCACGGAAGTATTTAGCAACCTTCCACGGCTCCTCGGAGTATACCTTCATCTGAGCATAATCGCCCTTCGCAAGACGTACCGCCTTGCCTTCATATAGATCTATTGCAGGTAGTATTTTCATATATGTTTGTATCTTTTTGCGAGAACCCCTTTTTTATAAAAAAGGGGTTCTCGCGCTCTCCCCAAAAAATTTCAAATAAATAGGACAAACGAAGCTTTGCTATATTTCTTTATTTCCTTAGTACTACATCTCTGTGGTAAACCTTTCGATTTACCGTTATCAAAGAAATCCTATACCGTCGATTTCAACGAAGTGAGAAATCGACATTTGGATACACCTTCTCCTGCCCCAAATACGCAATGCAATGTATATTGCATTGCAACTAACAAATTAAGTAATCCTGTATGGCTACAACAGTTTAAAGTTCTTTTGGTTCTTTTCTTTCAAGAAAAGAACAATAACCCCCGTTCCCGTACCGATCACATCTCCACAAAAGCCTTCAGCATCCGGAGACCTGCAGTACCGCTTTTCTCGGGATGGAACTGAGCACCGCAAACGTTATCTTTACCTACGGCAGCCGTAAGAGGAGCACCGTAATCCGTATTAGCGATAACGCTGTCCTCGCAGTCGGTGGCAAAGTACGAGTGAACGAAGTACATATGCTCACCGTCGGGTGTGTTTCTCAGCAGAGGATGATCACGTACAATACTGAGTGAATTCCAGCCCATGTGAGGCACCTTCAGCCCCTCGGGAATAACTCCCGCCATAGGGACGACCTTGCCCTTGAGAAGTCCCAGGCCCTTGTGACAGCCGTACTCATAGCTCTCCTCAAAGAGGAGCTGCATTCCCAGGCAGATACCCATAATAGGCTTGCCCGATGATGCCATATCGTGAAGGAATACGTCGAGCCCGGGTGCTCTGAGCCTTGCGATGGCATCCTCAAATGCTCCTACTCCGGGAAGGATGATTCGGTCACAGGACGCAAGAACATCACAGTCTCCCGTAATAACAGTTTCGGCACCGATCGCCGCAAGAGATGAGGAAAGAGAGAAAAGATTCCCTACTCCGTAATCAATAATTCCGGTCATTACAGTACTCCTTTAGTAGACGGAATAGCTCCTGCAAGGGAGGGATCAATGGCAAGAGCCGCCTTCATCACTCTTGCAAATGCTTTGAATGCACCCTCGATGATATGATGTGTGTTCACCCCTGCCATGGAACGCAGGTGAAGTGCCATGGGGAAGGCTCT
>SVQM01000096.1 GCA_015065335.1 Oscillospiraceae bacterium
CCACTGTTTTCGATCACGTCGTCGGCACCGGGTACAACTGCATCCTCTGCGCGTTCCTTCGTTTCAAGATCACCTGACCTCCACATACCGATGCCCACAATTACCGCAAGGCAAAGTGACACCGTCGGTATTCCGATCCGCATTATCATGCGGTTCCTTCTTTTGATCTTATCATTATGTGCATCACGTCTTTCAAGCACATTTCTTGTGATCTCATCACAGTTCTTCATAAACAAATCCCTCCTTTTCAAGCTCAGACTTCAGGGCTCTCTTCGCTCTGTACAGAAGATTCTCGATCTGGCGGTTGTTTTTGTTCATAACAGTTGCCGCCTCCTGATTTGTCATCTCCTCAAAGTACACAAGCCAAAGCACCTGCCTGTAATCGGGACAAAGCTTTCCCATTGTACGGTGTACCGTAATACTTCTTTCCTCCTTTAAGTAAGATGAAAGAAGCTCCTCACCGTCGTCTGTAAGTTCAGCACACTCATCGGGAGATACTGTCCTCATCCTGCTCTCACGGCGAAGGTGATCAAGTGCCACATTTCTCCCGATTGCATAAAGCCACGTTTTGAAGGATGAATTTCCCTTGAAATGCGGCTTTTTTATCGCAAGCTTTACGAACGTGTCCTCCATAAGCTCCTCCGCAGTGGCAATGTTTCCGCATATACCATAGAGGTAGAAGATCAGTCCGTCCTTATAGTCCCTTATTATACAGGCGATCCCGTCATCGTCACCGTCAAGGAAACGGCGGTAGCTAGCATATCCGTTATCCATTGACAATCTCCTTTCCGAAAGGTCATCCCTTTCATCTGTTAGACGTATACACGGAGAGAATCTCTCACATATTTCAAAAGGGATTTCAAAAAAATCCCAAATTCCAAGGGGGAATAATTCTGTAATGCCATCAACAATGGGTCATCCTGAGCGAAGTAAAACCATCCCTTAGGATGGTACCTTAGACAGAAGGCAGGATCTACGAGCAGCACCTTATACATTCAGAGATCCCGCCTTCGGCGCCCTCCCTCGGTCGGGTTCGACTTCGCAAACGATCCACCGGATCATTTGCTACGCTCAGGATGACAGGCTTCTGATTCAGTCGATCAACAATAATAGCTTTAATTGCACAAAAAACTCGAAAAAGTTTATAATTTTGACTTTTTCGAGTTTTTAAGTTTCACCTATCCCTTGTTTTTTCGAACTCTTGGAGCTGTTACTTTTTTACAGCTCCCGTTTTTATTTCTCAATATAGGGTGTCACCGAAAGAAAGTACTCCTCGGGGACATTTCCGTGCATCAGTGCCGTATAAAGCCTGTCCGCCGCCGCCGACACATCGAACTGCGTTTTTGCTCTATCGGTAAGCTTATCATTATCCGCAGTCTTTGTCAGTACTTCAATAGTGCCTGACTTTTTGATCTCCTTCAGTATGGCACCGCCATCCTTGCTCATTCCGAGAACGGTGGTATAAAGGGGGGATTCTCGTACCATATCTCTCGTGATACCGAGAACGGCATAAAGGAGCGATCGCCGTATCCTTGCATCGGTATATTTCTTTGTTGCCGCAAGCCTGAGAAGCTCCGCACCGTTTTCGCACTCTCCGGCTATCCTGCGAAGCCTGAAGCCAAGACCGCCCTCACATTCGGCGATGTTCTCTATATCACATCTGTCAAGCCTGAGAAGGAGCCTTGCAATATCGTACAGTGCCCCCTCGGATACAGGCACCGAATTTGCAAACACCTCTGCCGCATTGTCCGGTATAAATCTGCTTGCAGACACTATATCTCCCTCAGCCATCATTTTACGTATTTCGGTAGCGGAAGTAACATCACCACCCTCAACACGCTTCACGGGAACACATTTTATCCCACCGAAAAGGTACGCATATCTGTTATACTCGATCCCTAGAATATCATTTGGATTAGAAAGACGTTTTGCCTCATCCTCCGAAAGCATTTCAGCGAGTATACAGTGGCGGAGCTTTGCTGCACCCTCGGCGGGATCACATTTCGCCGCCTCCTCAAAGGCTTTGTCAAAATTCACATCAGCAAAAGCTCTTCCCGCACGGCAAAGAAGCTCTCCATCGCCTGATCCTGAGCCAAACGTAAGTGTATCTGAACCCGTTGCCGCAGCAATTGCGACCCCTGCTCTTGCAAAATCCGCCGCACCTGCCGAGCACCAGGGGAACGGCAATTCCAGCACAAGATCCGCACCTGCAAGCACTGCCGCTTTTGCCCTCGTATACTTATCATACACTGCGGCACTTCCCCGCTGTGTAAAATTCCCACTCATTATAAGTATCACTCTTCCGCTTTTTGCAGCTTCCGATATAAGAAACCCGTGTCCGTTGTGAAGAGGATTCAGTTCACATATTATAGAGGTCATACCGTTCCTCCGTCTTTTTTTATATATAATACCCCATTGAGACCTATTTGTCAAAACCTTTTATAAAAAATAATACATTTTGTAGTGTAAAATATTGTCATATCATTGATTTACTACTATATATATGATATAATATATGATGTATAAAAATATATAAGCGGAGATGTGTTTATGAACTTCAAACGAAAAATATCGCTTCTTCTTTCCGGTATAACGGTGATGTCCGTACTGTCGTCATGTACCGTGTCCAAAACCGATACAAGCATTACTGCATCCGCAGGCTCCGACAAATACATAGAGCTCCTTGAAGATAGACTTTCTCAGATGCCCGATCTCGTTATCGCATCCGGTGCCGATACCGCTGCATACGGTGTCGACACATCAGACTTTGTAGACGATGAGGGATATACCATCCGTGCATCGGAGGGAGAGGTCGTGATACTCGCCAAGACCGATGCAGGTCTTGACCGTGCTGTACGTCATTTCGCCAACTATGGCAATAATAAGAATTACACTTTCACCTACGGTGAGGGGTACCGTGTAAAGCGGCTCACCATTGCCGGAAATGATATTTCAGGCTATGCGGTAGTTCGTCCCGATGATGCGGATGAATGTATGAGATACGCCACCGAGGAGCTCGTGAAATATGTGAGGCTCGCTTGCGGTGTGTCTCTGCCCGTATACTCCATGAGCGATTATGCAGCGGCAACTGACAAGCCTGCACGGACCATCACTCTGAAGATCGACTACCCTGCTCTCGGTGATGAAGCATTCACCATTCAGGTAAAGGATGACGGAAACCTTGACATCCTCGGCGGACGGTTCCGTGGTGGACTGTACGGCGTTTACGGACTTCTCCATGACATCGGATGGAGATTCATCGGTGACGGCACAGAGTACCTCTACGAGACTGAGTCTGTTGATATTACATCCGACATCAACCGTACAGAAAAGGCTGCTATCAATAACCGCTTCGCATCTGATTACCCTTCAGTTCACGGATTTGTGCCGGGAGTACGTCTGAAATTTCACGGAAGATACGTTGATGCAGCGGCCATGTCCAAATACGGCTTCTACGGAGTAGTTGCCGAGGCGTGCCACGGTCTTGATGCAAACGGGGTCGACTGGCAAGGCACCTATGACGGTTTTAAAACCGAAGGTAAACAGCCTTGCTACACTGACGAGGATGTTCTTCAGGCTATTGAAGACCACTTCAGACGTCATATCGAAACAAGGCTTGCCGCAGGTGATACTCCCGGTAAGGAGCTGTGCTACATTGACGTTGCACAGTTTGACACCACCTCCTTCTGTGGGTGTCACGATTGCCTTGAGGTGCTTGCAGAGGAAGGTGCGACCGCAGGTGCGGTGCTCCGCATGACAAATCGCATGGCTGACATGGCGGCTGAGTACAGTCCCGAGATCGATGCTCTTATGCTTGCATATGCCGGAACGGACAAGGCGCCAAAACTCACGGTACCTCGTGACAATGTGAAGATCTCCTACTGCTTCTACGTAGGTGAGGGCGGAATACTTTGCTCAAACCACAACATTAACGACAGCGAATGTGACACGAACTCAAAGTTCGCCAAGGGATTTGAGGAGTGGAAGAAAATCTGCCCCTCCGAAAATATGCAGGTGTGGTACTACCCTCTCAACTGCTACGAGATCGCATTCCAAAACCCCTGCTTTGACACTGCATACGGTGATATAAAATACCTTATTGATTCCAATATTGATTGCCTTATGCTTTGTGCAGGAGAGAATAACGATATGATCCTGGTTTCCTCCATTGCAAAGCTTGCATGGGACGGCGACATGACAGAGGAAGAGTACTGGGAGCTTGTCAGGGAGTACTTCGACATACTCTACGGTGAATCCGGTAAGTATATCTATGAATATACAATGATGCTGCAAAAAGCAGGAGATCCTGTGGATTACTGGTGTGCATTCCACACACGTGCCGCAAACAAGGTCGACCATCACTATATTGCCACATACTTTGACTATATGGTTGGGCTCTTTGACGAGGCGCTTAAGTATGCCGAGACCGAGAAGATCTATAACAGAATCGAGGTTCTCCGTGCACGTATGCTTTACATCTGCATCACTGTCACACACGAGGACAGATACATAAACGGCTCGGAAGAGGACCGTGCCATTATTGCTGAAAGATACACGGAAATGCATCAACTGTTTAAAAAATACCGCATTCCCGTGTTCGATGATTACATAAATCATGCCGACGCACCCGATGAGCTCGATCTTGAGAGAAACCCCTCTGAGCACTGGTGCATTTACTAAGTATAATTTAACCAAGAGGTAACCCATATGAAAAAAATTCTATCAACGATTCTTTTGTCTGCTCTGCTTCTCAGTTCTGTCGCAGGATGCAAAAGCACTCCCGAAAACGAGTATTCTTTCACCGCATCGGAGGATGAGGATACTAATGAATACGAAAAATTCCTTAAAGGAAGACTGACGGAGATGCCCGACACTCTCGTTACCGCCTCCGGCGCCGACACTGCGGCATACGGTGTCGACACATCAGACTTTGTAGACGATGAGGGATATACCATCCGTGCATCGGAGGGAGAGGTCGTCATCCTCGCTAAGACCGATGCAGGGCTTGACCGTGCCGTAAGACAGTTTGCAAATTACGGCAACAATGAGAATTACACCTTCACCTACGGTGAGGGATACCGTGTGAAGGCTCTGACCATTGCGGGAAACGACATTTCCGAGTATGCAGTGGTTCGTCCCGACGATGCTGACGAATGTATGAGATATTCCACCGACGAGCTTGTGAAGTATGTTCGTATTGCCTGCGGCGTGACTCTGCCCGTATATTCCGCAAGTGATTACGTTGCAGCGGCAGACAAGCCTGCACGGACCATCACTCTGAAGATCGACTACCCTGCTCTCGGTGATGAAGCATTCACCATTCAGGTAAAGGATGACGGAAACCTCGATATTCTCTGCGGAAGATACCGTGGTGCGATGTACGGTGTGTACGGACTTCTGAGTGACATTGGCTGGAGATTCCTCGGTGACGGTACCGAGTACCTCTACGAGGCAGAGTCTGTTGATCTTACCACAGATATCAACCGCACCGAAGAGCCTGCTATTGCAAACCGCTTTGCCGCCGCTTACCCCATTTCATACGATCTGTCTGTGGGTAACAGACTTAACTACCACGGCAGATACGTAAATGCTCAGGCTATGTCCAAGTACGGTCAATACGGTGTGGTTCGTGAAGCTTGTCACGGTCTTAGAGAATTTGCAGGTGAGATCGACTGGGGTGGCTCATACAACGGCTTCAACGGCTCTCAGCCCTGTTATACAGACGAGGGAGTTCTTCAGGCTATTGAGGATCACTTCAGGAACTATATTGAAAAAAGACTTGCCGCAGGTGATACTCCCGGTAAGGAGCTCGCCTACATTGACGTATCTCAGTTTGATTCTGACGCCTCCGGTTTCTGTCCCTGCGCAAATTGTCTGCAGGTGATCTCCAGAGAAGGCTCTCACTCCGCTATCGTACTTCGCATGACTAACCGCATGGCTGATATGGCAGCTGAGTACAGTCCCGAGATCGATGTGCTTATGCTTGCATATTGCGGAACAAACAAGCCTCCGAGACAGGAGAAACCCCGCGATAACGTAAAGATCGCATACTGCTTCTACTATGATTCAAGAGGAGCTGTCTGCTCAAACCACGGTCTCGCAACCGATGAATGCGGTGACGGTCTTTACAGCAATCCCAAGTTCTACAAGGAATTTGAGGGATGGAAGAATATCTGCAACCCCGGCACTCTTCAGGTTTGGTACTACCCCATGAACGGCAATGAGATCGCATTCCAGACTCCTGCATACGACACTGCGTTTGCAGACATGAAGTACTTCATCGAATCAAATGTTGACTGCGTAATGTTTTGTGAGGGCGACAACAACGACTGTATCCTTAATACCGCACTTTCAAGACTCGTTTGGGATGCTGATATTACCGAGGAAGAATACCACAAGCTCCTTGAGGAATACTTCTGTATCTATTACGGCGCTGAGGCAGGCAGGTACATGTATGAGTACGCAATGATGATCGTAAGAGCAGGTGATCTTGTAGGATGCTACAACTCTTGGGGTTCACGTATGCTGGAAAAAGTCGATCCCGGATACATTGCATCACGCTTTGACTACATGGTAGAGATGTTTGACAAGGCTCTGCTGCTTGCAGAATCCAAAGAGATCCAGAGCCGCATCGAGATCCTTAAGGCTCGTATGCTGTACATGGGAATCTCCGTGGTACACGAGGACAGATACACTAACGGTTCTGACGAAGACCGTGCGTATATCGCTGAGCTTTATGATGAGATGCATGACCTGTTCGAAACTCACAACATAAAAGTATTAAGCGAATACGGCGCACCTCCGGAATACGATCTGACAAAAGCTCCTTCCGAGCACTGGTATTCCTATGCATGGGATTCTTATGCATAATTTGGAGGTATAAAACATGAAAAAGATCATTTCAACAATTATTCTTTCGGCAATGCTTATAAGCTCTGCCGTCGGATGCAGTAATGTACCCGAGAATGCTGTACAAACATCAAAGATCACAGCATCGTCTGCTTCGGCAGAATCCTACGCAAAATGGCTTGACGAAAAGCTCGGAGACAGATCATTCGGTGATATCATCATCTGCGATGCCGCAGATTCCGTAAAGTATGATATCGACCTCTCCGATTTTCAGTCAGGCGGCTACACCATCCGCAAAAGCGGTACATCCACCGTTATCGCTGCGAAGGATGATGCAGGACTTGATGCGGCTGTAAGATACTTCGCAAAGTATGCCACCATAGCCGATATGAATGTCACTGAAGGCGAAGGCTACAGAGTTAAATCAATCAATATTGATGGACATGACCTTTCAGAGTACACAGTATACGTTCCCACAGAAATCCCCGAAAATGCTGTGGCTGAGAACCTTACATATGCTGCAGACGTACTTATCGAAAAGGTAAAAGAAGCCTGTGGGGTTACACTCAAAAAGACAGGCATCATGGATGGCCGTCAGATCATTTTCGCGTATGATGGTGAAACATACGGACCCGAGGCGTTTAATATCTCCATCGACAACGGCAATGTTACAATCACAGCAGGTACAAAGAGAGGCCCTCTTTATGGTGCATACGGCTTCCTTGAGGAGTGTATCGGATACCGCTTCCTTACAAGAGGCGAGGTATATCTCTACGAGGCTGAGGAGATCGCCCTCGAAAACGGATACTCTCACACCGAAGGCACGGAGACTCCTTTCGAATGGCGTGATACTTACACCGACATCGATGGTAAGGGTCATCTCTACCCTGCTCCGGCTCTTAATTCCAAGTACATCGAGTCAAACGTCGCTCTGCATAATGTAGGTACATGGACACACGGATGGCTCAGACAAGCCAAATACGGATATGGCGAAGGTCCTGACAGAAACCACTCCTCTTATGCGCTGATCCCTTCTGTTCCCGATCTTGAAACCCCATGTTTCTCCGATCCCGATGTATTTGACGAGTGTCTTGAAAATATGCGCAAGCACATCAATAATCTCGAGGCCCAGGGATTCAAGTGGGGTGTGAATATGCCTCAGCTCTCCATCTCCCAGAATGATACGGGAGCATGGTGCAACTGTTCTGATTGTTTGAAGCTTATTGGTAAGTATAAGGCTTATTCCTCTACTCTTATCGACTTCATCTCACGCATCTCCGACGAGCTTATCTCAGAGTATCCCGAAATCCAGTTC
>SVQM01000097.1 GCA_015065335.1 Oscillospiraceae bacterium
CTGGTAGATCTCGATGATCTTTGCGCACATCTCCTTTGTTTCCTCATAGTGCTCCTGACCTGCGTGGTATCCACCGCAAATATAAGGAAATGCAACTACTTCACAGCCTGCTTCGATTCTGTCAGCACAGGTCTTCTCGATACCGTCGTTGATGTAGCACTCAAGACCGGTGTGGAAAGAAGTGATCTTCAGACCGAACTTATCACAAATAGCTTTAAAATCCTTAGCACTGTAATCCCAGAAGGTATAAGGCTCAACTCCGTCGTAGCCGTACTCTGCAAGCTTTGCTAGAGTTCCTTCAAGGTCCTGAGATGCCTGATCTCTCAGAGAGAAAAGCTGAATTGAAATGGGTGTAGACATAATATCCTCCGATATATAACCGGCTCTGCCGGATTAAATTACATGTGATATGCAAAACTTCGCATAATAATTCACTGTATTAAATTATACATTACTCTATTCTCAAAATCAAGAGAAACCGAAAAATAATGACTAAAATTCATCATTATTTTTCGGTTTCTTTGTTTATTCGGTAATGTATTACTTATACGTTAAAGAGGAATTCTACAACGTCGCCATCTGCAATTACGTATTCCTTACCCTCACTGCGGAGAAGTCCCTTCTCTTTTGCGGCATTCATGGAACCGCACGCCATAAGATCATCAAAGGAAACGATAGATGCACGGATAAATCCACGCTCAAAGTCGGAGTGGATCTTACCTGCCGCCTGAGGAGCCTTTGTTCCCTTCTTAATGGTCCATGCTCTGACTTCCTTTGGACCGCCTGTAAGATAACTTATAAGTCCGAGAGTTGCGTAACCGGTCTTAATGAGTCTGTCGAGACCGGACTCGGTAATACCAAGATCCTCAAGGAACATCGCCTTCTCCTCAGCATCAAGCTCAGCGATCTCTGCCTCGATTCCCGCACATACGGGAATAAGCTCCGCATTCTCCTCAGCGGCTCTCTTTGCCACTGCATTAAATAGCTCATTGTCGGGAGATACTGCTGCAGCTTCATCTTCGCTGACATTTGCAACGTAGATAACGGGCTTCATTGTAAGCAAATCAAGATCACCGAACAGATCAAGCTCTGCCTCGGTGTAGGAAAGTCCTCTTGCGGGAAGTCCTTCCTCAAGGCCCGCCTTGATCTTTTCATAAAGATCAACGGTAGACTGAAGTGACTTGTCACCCTTCAGCATCTTCTTTACCTTGTCGATACGACGTTCGATATGCTCGATATCAGAGAAGATAAGCTCAAGATTGATAGTCTCCATATCTCTGATGGGATCTACAGATCCGTCAACGTGAACGATGTCCGCATCCTCAAAGCAACGAAGCACGTGTACAACAGCATCAACATCACGGATATGTCCAAGGAATTTGTTACCCAGTCCCTCACCCTTTGATGCACCTCTGACAAGTCCTGCGATGTCCACGAACTCGATAACTGCGGGTGTGTATTTTTCGGGAGAATACATTTCTGCAAGAGCATCAAGTCTGGTATCGGGAACTGCTACCACACCCACATTGGGATCAATGGTACAGAAGGGATAGTTTGCCGAAGGAGCACCTACACCTGTCAGTGCATTGAAAAGCGTACTTTTACCAACATTGGGAAGTCCGATAATACCAAGTCTCATATATATATAACCTCACTTGTTTTATTCGTTTTTTATATTATTTATATTATACAATAAAACTTCACCGTTTACAATAGCGGATTTTCCAATACTTTGAAAAAAATCGCAGGATTTTACATTTATTATGTCCTGCGGTCTTGCCATATTCATAAAAACGTGTTAAAATTATTTTATATGTTCTATATGGGTACTTGTCCGCATATAATTTATATATACAAGCGGGAGGTACTTTGTATGGATGAAATTATTAAAACAAAAAATGCTCCATCCTCGAATTTTTACAAGATCTGTTTTGTGTGTCTGATCCTTTTGGCGGGTGTGTCCGCTATAGTAGCATCAAATATTACCGACAGCTATACAGAAATTACGAAGCTGTCTTACTATAACAGATATCACGGGAACGGCGACTCCATTACCATTTCCCGAGCTATCATCCATTTTTTTGATGCTGTATCAAATTCTCTTCCGACGCTTGTACAGCTTATCGTGTTGTTTATTCTGTCATTCTCCCCTTTTCTCATCCCTGCAAGTGCCATAGTTACTGCATTCAGAGGTTTTGTTATCGGGTGTGCGCTGCACTGTGCAAGAGATATATCGGGGGTATTGCAGTTAAGCTCTTATATGCTGTGTGTTGTTGTGATATGCTTTATGAGCGCACTCTGTCTCAGAAAAGATCTTGGTGTATCAAAAAAAGTGTTTTTGTTTTTTATTTCATCGGGAATATGTGTTACGTCAGAATTTGTCCTGTCGTTTATTCTGTAAAAATCCTTAACGTGTAAAAGAGGTGTAAAATTGAAAAAGTTCAGCGAATTTGATGAAATTGAACTTGAGGAAGAAAAAAAGAAAAAGAAATTCAGAATTTTCGGAAGATCTTATAACAAGGATGGTCCCGGGGTTGAAAAGGATGAACTTAAGGCTCTTGAAAACCCCACTCTACTGAATTTCTTTAAGCTGTTAAAGAGAAAGTTCGGAAGGCTTATCACCGTAAATCTTCTCTTTCTGCTCGGTAACTTCCCGCTTATCTTTATAATGGCAGTTATATCCCGGTTGACCATGGACACATTCTCAGCTAATGCCGGTAACATATTTCCCACTATATACGGTGTATCACTTTTTGAGCCTGATTCTCCCGTTGTGTCATCGCTTATGGGTATCGTGGGAAAGGTCAGTACAGGCTACGCATACAATACTGTAACACTTGTACTTCTGGCACTCTCATTCCTTATACTGTTTACATTCGGTCCCGTTACTGCCGGTGTTACTTATATACTCAGAAATATGATCCGTGAGGAGCCTGTGTTCCTTTGGTCCGATTTCAAATATGCTATCAAACGCAACTGGAAACAGGCACTTCCCGTAGGTATTGTTGATATCGTCCTGTCACTGCTTCTTGTGTATGACATTATATGGTTCAATGCAAATTCCGGCGGTAGCATATCGATCATGCTGATACTTCTTTGGGCACTTCTTATCATTTATTTCTTCATGAGGCTCTATATCTACCCCATGCTTGTTACCTTCGATCTGAAGTTTACAAAGCTGTTTAAGAATGCTCTCATTTTTGCCATAGCGGGATTCAAGCGCAACATCGTGGCGCTTATCGGAATCATTATATTTGTAATGCTCACACTTTTCCTCTGTATCGTGATACTACCCATCGGAATCGTTATTCCGTTTATATTGCTGTTCTCCCTTATCGGATTTATAAGCACATATGCCTCATATCCCAAGATCAAGCAGATCATGATCGATCCCTATTACGCCGAACATCCCGAGGAATCCCCTCCGGATGAGTATGGCGGAACCGAGATCGAAGATGAAGTGGTCGATGAAGACGAACTTTAATTATATAAACTAAAAGCACCCGAAGGGTGCTTTTAGTTTTATTATTTGTCACATCCGCAGCTATTCGAATAGCCGGCACCACAGTCATTTTTATCAACATATCCGCCGATAGACGGGGGACAGAATTCTGCTATGGGGAATGACATCTTCTTGAAAAGTGTACACGGGTCATCCTCAGTCGGAGCAACGCACTCCTTCTTCGGAACGCAATATTCTGCCGCACTTATGAGGTACTGAGCAGGGCGTTCGATACGAACTACCGAGAAAAATCCAAGGGATACAAGAAGCTTATTTGAATTGTCGTCATCCGAGAGACAGCTCTCAACATGACAGCAAACCCCTTCGGGAATGTCGTCAACTGTGCAACAGCAACAGCAGTTGTGTCTCGGTTCCACTACCTTTGAGTTAAGGATAATGGGATCCACTGTCTCAAGCACAGCGATCGGGAGGTTTGTGGTATGCTTACACTTTCCTCTTCCGTCTGCAGGAGGACAGAATCCCGAGCAGCCCTTCTCGCTCTTAAATACACTTACATTTCCCTCACTGCCGAAGAGAATGACCTTCTTTTCAACAACTGCGATTCCTTCAAATTCCTGAACGTTTCCGGGGCCTACACAAGCCTCGCATACGATCTTCACGAATATCTTTATAGTGAGCTGATAAAACCCACGGTTGAACGGCACGGGATCAATGTCGATATATGACCACAGTACCTTTGCACTTTTTGCCCTGACTGCACAGGTACGCTCAATGATCTCCTGACCGAAGCAGGTCAGAAAGACCCTCACATCCTCAAAGCAATCCTTATCACGGCAAGAGTCAAGCACGCGGTATGTATCTATACATACCATTTCCTTTGCAGAGCTGTGTCCGCAGAGTCCTTTATCTGCCATTTTCATGACCGATCCTTTCTCTTTAAGTCTCAGACGGTATTACCGTCTTCTCTAACAGGATATGCATGAGTGAAAAATTTGACATGGGGTATGTACATATAGACATGACGGAAATATTATTTTATAATATATTTGTCAATATACTGAACCTTTTTCTATTTTAATGCAACTATATATACGAAACCGGTTTTAAAAACTTGAAAGGAGGTACGTATGGAGAAGAAAGCTTTGTTTGAAGAACTTTTGCAAAAGCACAAAATCGTTATAGAACGGTACATCAATTTCCGTATGCCGAACAGTTTTGATGCCGATGATGTCATTGCGGAGACCTATTATGCGGCATACCGCAATTTTCCGAAATTGCAATATCATGATCTGTTTAAGCCGTGGCTTCTGTCGATCGCAAGAAATCAATGCAATCTTTGGTACAGAAATAACTACGGTACTGACAATATATCGCTGGATGTCATTACCGATATCGTCCAAACACAACCGTACGAATACGATGATTCCGTATCTGTCATTATGAAAAAATTATCCCATGAATTCGCAGAAGTATTACTAATGACAACCGAAGGATATAAGCAAAGTGAAATCGCCGACCGCCTCGGTATTCCCATAGGAACGGTAAAAAGCAGACTTCATAATGCGAGAAAGCAGTTTCGTTCCAAATGCACCCCCGAAGAAATTATGATGTTTGAGAAAGGCAGAAAGAATATGAAGAAAGATTATACTTGCGGTTTTCCCGAAGATATGCCCAACCTTATAATAAAAGAAAGCCAAGCTCCGTTTGCCTCGGTTAAATGTGCCGATGAAGCCTTTATTATTCCTATAATCGGAAATAAGAACTCCGAAGGAACATACCGTTATCCTAGCAAGAAGCTGGCACTGGTATCAACTTGCTATGTTCCCAAAGCAGCTATTATACATGGTGTTGCAGGTGTCAAAGTATGCAGAGACACCTACAATATCAAAGCTGCCAAGCTTTATAAAAACGAATGTATTTGGTTTTCACAATTAACGGATGAATATATTAGAGACCTTGGAACCATTGCTTGTGACTGTGAAGAGGATAATGATATTCCTACTGAAATCCTCACTTTTTTGGAAGAAGATTATGATGTTAAGGTAAACGGAAATGACCGTGTTCACGGCAGACCATTGCTTATTAACGAGAATCCTCCGAAGATTACAGATGATAAAATTTTTATTGACGAAAATAATATCCGATACACCATGGGAACTTTTGATTTAACCATCGGCAAAAGAACATTTGAGACTATAAAATTTATAATTGTTTCGAATAATTCTGTAGTTACCGAAAATTACGTTGATACAAACGGTAGACTTGTCTTAATGCGTTGGTATGAATCGGTTGATTCAATTGAACAGACCGAGTGGTACACAGATGAGTTCAAGAAGAATACCATCGACAACCCCAAGCTGATAGTAAATGATATCGAATACCGCCATATCGAAGACAGGATCAGTGAATATGCACTTTGATACCTGTCCCACACAAAAAGAGACACCCTCATGGGTGTCTCTTTAATTCATTACTTTTCTTCGGGAGTCCAGCGAGGTATATACTCGCCTGTACACTCCACCGCCTTGATACACTTCCAACAATCCTCGAAGATCATATCACGTTTCAGACTGTCAAGCATGATGATCTCATGACGGGAATCATCAAAGCTGTAGTGACACTCTTCATTGATGATCGGAGCAGGAACAATACTGTACTCTGCACAATCGGGGATAGACAGAAGTGCGGGTGCGGCAATGTCCCACATGGTACGTGAATAGCCTTCCTCGTAATTTGCCATGGAATGGAACTCATTTACAAGCTGCAAGAGAAGTTCCATTACCGGAGTACCTCCCGTAAGCTCACGCTTGAATTCCTCAACATCGCAACCAAGAACAATAGTAACGTTTCTTGCAGGACAAAGCACAAGCGGCACACCTGAGTCAAGAAGGAACCTGCCTGCCTCGGTATCCTGAATGAAATTAAACTCATTCATATCGGTAACACCGATATGAAGCTGATTTCCGCCAAGCCAGATCACACATATCTTATCTTTGATACGCGGCTCCAATTTTATTGCAGATGCCACATTCGTACAAGCACCAATTGAGAGAACGTAGAGAATATCTTCTGCCGCCATTGCAGTTCTTATAATGTTCTGCACAGCAGGAGAATCCACTGCCTCACCGCCTGTAGAGGTCATAGTAACAGGTGATGTCTCATAGACATCAATAGGAGTATCACCCTCACCTCTGATGGCACGGCAAACTCTTACCGCTTCATTATAACACCGACGTGCTCCCTCTTCGGTAGTAACACTGCCCCATCCGAAAAGTGCCGCATTTACAGAGAGAAGATTTAGTTTGTCACATCCGATTATATACGGTATTACAAACTGATCATCCATCTCATTTGCGGCATCCGTGTCGAGGATAACATCCTTGACACGAGGAGACCTCATATCGTCAAGTATCTTTTTATTACTTAAAATACTCACAGATACTTCTTAAGAGACTCAGGAAGCTTCTCCTCTTCGATGGAAGAGGTGATAACTGCCTCAACTCCTGCCTTCTCGCAGAGCTTATCGATTCCGAGCATCAGCTTCTCGAATGCATCAACATCATCTCCGCAGATCTTCAATGCAGAATCAATAAACAGATCGGTGATGTCGTGATTACTTGCAAGTATTCCTGCTGCAAAACCGTACAGTGCTACAGCATCGCATACACAATACTCATCTGTATCTATAAGTCGAATCTGGTACTTTACGTCAAACTTCAGCTTGTCACCCTTTTCAAGGCAGATGACGGAACCGTTTGACTTCTCGATAGCAGCATTTGCCATCTCGATAAGTGTCTTTGTTTTACCTGTACCTTTTAAACCGACGATTAATTTGATCATAAGAATCCTCCAAATGTTATGTACCGTTTGATCGAACGCATTATCGATCTTTCTGTGTATATTATATCACAACAAACAGCACATTTCAATAGTTTTTTCATGAAAAATGACAAACAATCGAAAATATTTTTATGAACAAACCCTTAAATCAGAGACTTACTGCATCCTTGCTTCAAGTGCTGCCTTCTGATCCTCATAGCCGGGTTTGCCGAGAAGTGCGAACATATTTTTCTTGTACGCCTCAACGCCGGGCTGGTTGAAGGGATTAACTCCGAGGAGGTAACCGGATACTGCACAAGCAAGCTCAAAGAAGTATACCATCCATCCGAATGTGTATGCACTTCTGTTCTCAAGCTCGATCACGATGTTGGGAACACCACCATCATTGTGTGCAAGGAGAGTTCCGAGCATAGCAGTACGGTTTACATCATGGAGATCCATACCGGAGAGGAAGTTAAGTCCGTCAACATTTGCCTTATCCTCGGGGATGATCACACTGTCAGATGCGTTCTTGATGTCAAGAACAGTCTCGAACTGATTACGAAGACCGTCCTGGATGTACTGACCGAGGGAGTGCAGATCGGTAGAGAAGATAACGGATGCGGGGAAAATACCCTTCTGATCCTTACCCTCACTCTCACCGTAGAGCTGCTTCCACCACTCACATACCATCTGAGCCGCAGGCTCGTATGCAGCGAGGATCTCTGTGATCTTGCCCTTACGGTAGAGGATGTTACGGAGTGCCGCATAACGGATGCACTCGTTATTCATGGTATCATCAAA
>SVQM01000003.1 GCA_015065335.1 Oscillospiraceae bacterium
CGGTTTACCTGATCCTCAAGGTTATTGTGGTAGATCATATCGTTCATATCCATGTCAAGACCGGCGTTGATAGCCATTCTTGCACAGTCACCGCCGTCAGCGGCAACGCCCTGACGCTGAAGCTGGGTGATAGAATGGTCGTCACTTACAACGAATCCGTCGAATCCGAGCTCACCTCGAAGAACGTCGGTAAGAAGGTAGCGGGAGGATGTAACAGGCTGACCGCCGACCTCATTGAAGGAGGACATAATGGTACGAACGCCTGCATTTACAGCACCTCTGTAAGGAGGGAGGTAGTAGTTGCGGAGGGAGTAATCGGAGAGCTCAGCCTTGTGGTAGTCACGGCCGCCTTCGGCAGCACCGTAAGCAATGTAGTGCTTTGCACAGGCAGCAACCTTGCCGGGCTTCTTCAGATCCTCAATATCATGGCCCTGATACCCCTTGACCATAGCGGCAGCCATCTGCTCACCGAGGTAAGGATCCTCACCAATACCCTCAACGGTACGTCCCCATCTGGGATCGTGGGACAGGTCGATCATGGGTGCAAAGCACCACATGATACCGTTGTTTGCAGCCTCACGGCCGATAGCCGCATAGGACTCCTCAACGAGCTCGGGGTTGAAGGATGCAGCAAGCGCAGTACCTACGGGGAATGCAGTATGGTGTCCGTGAATAACGTCACGGCCGAAGATTGCGGGGATTCCGAGACGGGACTTCTCAACAGCTTCCTTCTGCAGAGAGTTGAGATAGTCACGGGTCTTCTTCTGTTCTTCGCCATCCTCTGACCAGGGGCATTTGGGGTAAAGGAAGCCGCCGAGCTGACCTTTGGCAAGTCTCTCTCTTACTTCGCCCTCGATACTCTCGTCACAGCCCCACTGCTGAAGCTGTCCGACCTTCTCTGCAACAGTCATCTGACTGAGCAGATCATCTATTTTTTTCTCGATTTCGGGATTCATATGTAGTCTCCTTTGAAGGATATTTTTATTCATATTATTATACTATTTGTAGGGTTGGTTTGTCAAGGAATATGAGGAAATTGAGGATGTTGTTTTATTATTGTGTAGGGGCGGTCATCGGCCGCCCGTTACGTCAATCAAAAACCATACGTCTCGGGACGGGGAACCCGTCCCCTACGGGTGATTGCAGATTGACAGGTATAGCATTATTCTGTGAAGAAATCGGATGATCATATTGTAGGGGAGGGGTTTCGCCTCCCTTTACGTCAATTCAAACCATACAAACGGGCTGTCGCGGGCACCGGTCCCTACGGTGAGATTGCTATATTGCAGGTATAACATGTTTTACGTTATAAAAAGGAGCCTCAGAAGAGACTCCTACAGGAAATTATTTAAATGTTACATCCCATTTTGCAATGTACTTGAGAATAAGTGATGCATCCATGAGATTCACCTTACCGTCACCGGTTACGTCGGCGGTATCAAGGTTCGGGGCGACCTCCCACTTGGCGATGTATTTCAGGATCATTGCAACATCGGTGAGGTTGATCTTGCCGTCACCTGAGGCATCACCGGGGACAGTTACGGGTACGATTATTGGGATAACCTCACGCTCAATTTCCTCACTGCAAACAGTACAGGATTTTGTACGAAGTCCTTCAGTAGTCTCGGAGGGCTCTGTTATTATCACCCATTCACCGGAGATGTGTCCCGTGGCCGGGATAATTTCACCGGTTGTTATTTTCTCACCGCAACCGGTACAAACTGTATCACCGGTATATCCATCTTCGGTACAAGTTGGTTTAATATTTCTAATTGTATTTACAGATTTATGATCGCATTGTAACAACTCATATGGTATATTATTATTAATAGCATATGTATGGGCGTATGAATCTTCAAAACATAATATTTTGAGTTTATCACATCCCATAAAAGTATTATAATAAACATTATCTACTATTTTTACTACACTTTTAGGTATAGTTACACTTTCGAGATTTGAACACATACAAAAAGATAATTCTCCGAGAGATTCTACACCATTTGGTATAACGATATTGACAAGTCCGGTACATTCCAAAAACACAGAATTGTTGATTTTTTCTAGGCTTTCGGGAAGTGTAATATTTACCAAACTTTCGCATCTAGCAAAAATACCATATCCGAATGAAGTAATATTGTTTGACAATTTAATATTCTCAAGTTGTGTACATCTTGTAAAAGCATATTCTCCTATGCTCTCAACACTATCTGTCATAGTAACTGTTTTTAGATTTGTACAATTGACAAAAGTGTAAGGTTCAATCATTTTAATACCATTGGGAATATCAATTTTTTCAAGTTTTTCACACGATTCAAATGCTCTTTGTTCAATAGTTGTCATATTTTCCGGCATATTTACATATTCCAGATTTGTACAATAAGCAAATGCACTTGACTCTATAATATCAACACTTTTTGGTATATTTATTCCCGTAAGACTTTTACACATATAAAACGAACTATTTCCAATTATTGTAATACCATCATGCATTGTTACATTTGCAAGGTTGGTACATTCCCGGAAGGTACCGTCTAATATTTCAGTTACACTCTCAGGAATAGTAATATCAGTAAGACTATTACAACCCGCAAATGCATATTCACCGATATTTGAAACACTATTGGGAATTGTTATTGACTTTATATTTATGCAATTACGAAAAGCTTCATTTCCGATATTTTTTATATCATCGTGAAGAATTATATTAGTTAAGTTAATACATTCATAGAAGGCTCCGTCATTAATCGTTTTTACACTATAAGGTATATCATACTCCACTTGAGGAATAGCAACAGGATAACTAATCAAAGTTTCACCATCTTTAGTAAATAAAACACCATTCTCAGATTTATATTTCGTGTTCTCCGAAGAAACATTTATTTTCGTCAATTTTTCACATGCCGAAAAAGCCGCATTTCCAATGAATGAAATACTCGCCGGAATATCTATACTTGTAAGATTTGAACATAATACAAAAGCATAATCTTTAATACCAATTACACCATTAGAAATCGAAATATTTTCAAGCTTTCCACAATTATAAAATGCTCTTTCACCAATATCATTTACACTACTCGGTATTACAATACTTGAAAGTTCGGTACAATCGTAAAACGCTTCATCGGGAATTCGTACTAGTCCTTCCTTTAAAGTAATATCTCCGCTAATGCTTTTTCGTACTTCATATATATGATTTCCTATGTAAAGTATATCATTTACCCAATTGTTTTCATCGTTATAGTAAGCGGTATTCTGAAATGCTGTATCGCTTATACTTTCTAAACTATCATGTACATTTATAGTTGTTAGATTACTACAATTATAAAAAGCTTTAAAACCTATTCTTATAACACTTGTCGGTATTGTTACTTCCGTGATTTTGTCACAATTCATGAACAAAAAATCACCAATTTCTGTCACAGGATATCCATCGAGTGTTTCGGGAATAACAACATTACCACTAATGGATTCATCAACACCATTGATTGTAACTCCGCCATCCTCGTTCTCATAGTAGGTATAGTAGTTATTCTGGGAGCTAATTCTATTTAAAGGTATCATCAAAATAACCATCACCATTGTCAAAAATACCGACATAATCTTTTTAAGTTTCATTTTCTTTCCTCCAAAATTAAAAAAGTGCGCAGCCAAAGCCACGCACCAAAAACGCATAGCTCCGGTTCTGCTGCGACACAACTTCATTCCTATATTATCCAAATAGAGACATGAAGACCAAAGCGATGCATTTTTAATAAAATGATCGCCTCTATTTGGATATATTTATTCAGTTGTGTCGCAATTTCATTTTATCACAATGTACTTATGAAGTCAAGTAATTTTAAAGTTTTTGAGGGTGGGAGCACGAGGGAGGGAGCTTTTTTCAAAAAGTTCCCTCCCTCGCATAAAGCCCCCTCCATTCGTCCATAATAGTAAAAAACACCCTTTGGAGGGAGCAATGGATCAAATAAACGAAAAGCTTACTGGAGATTTTGCCACCGACACAAAAATGTTCGACACTCTCCTCCGTGTTGACGAGAGCTTTGATATAATCAAGAGAGAGATGGAAGTCTCCGGGACAAAGCTTGCCATGTACTACATCGACGGATTTATCCAATCCGCATCAATGCAAAAGCTGATGATGCACCTTACATCCGTAAAGGATTTCGGTGACGGCTCCGATACTGCGGCTGCGAAATTTGCCGCTACGTCAGTGCCGAGTGTTGAGGTGGATGTGACAGATTCCGTTGATACAATGGTGACGATGGTGCTTGCAGGCTGTACAGTATTTTTTGCCGATGGATTCGGAAAGAATGCCATAATCATAGATTCCCGGACTTATCCTGCACGAAATACGGAGGAGCCTGAGAATGACCGTGTTATGCGAGGAAGCCGTGACGGATTTGTTGAGACACTGATCTTCAATACGGCCCTTATCCGCAGACGTATCAGAGATACGGCATTTACCGTGGAATATGTATCAGCAGGGGAGAGCAGTCGTACCGATATGGCGCTGTGCTATATGGCAAATAAGGCTGACATGGATTATGTTGCAGAGCTTCGAGAGAAGATCAAAAATATAAAGACAGATTCTCTCGTAATGGGACACAGAAGTGTTGCGGAAATGCTTATACGCAACCGTTGGTACAATCCTTTCCCAAAGATCAGATCTACCGAGCGTCCCGATGCGGCAGCAGCATCAATACTTGAGGGAAATGTGGTGCTCATATGTGATAACAGTCCCGAGGCAATGATATTTCCCACAACTATCTTTGATTTTTTACAGGAGACCGACGACTATTATTTCCCTCCGTTGACGGGAACTTATCTGAGGGTAGTCAGACATTTCATTTTCCTGTTTACAATGATCCTCACACCGCTGTGGTATCTGTTGCTGCTTCATGCGGATTCTCTGCCGCAGTGGATGTCATTTGTCGTACCGCAAAAGCCCGGTGCGATCCCCATTATTTTTCAGCTGTTCCTGACGGAATTTGCCCTCGACGGTCTTAAACTCGCCTCTTTGAACACTCCCAGTGTGCTGTCAAATTCACTGTCGGTGGTTGGTGCACTCCTTCTCGGAGATTTTGCAGTGCAGGTTGGACTTCTTTCGGTCGACGTGATATTCTATATGGCATTTGTGGCAATTGCAAATTTCACTCAATCAAGCTATGAGCTTGGTTATGCCTTTAAATATATACGGATGCTGCTGCTTTTTTTGACAGCACTGTTCGATGTGTGGGGATTCATTATCGGTATTTTACTTGCATTAGTGCTTGTGGCAACAAATTCCACTGTGAACGGTAAACGGAATTACCTCTATCCGCTGATCCCATTTAACGGCAAAGCCCTTGCAAGACTTTTTTTCAGACTTAAAAAGGAATAGTTTTTACAGGGGAGTACCTTTTTTGGAAAAAAGGTACTCCCCTGTACCCCTCCCCAAAAAACTAAAAATAAAATAACAAAAGTAAAACTTAACTATCTGAACTGATAATCATGAAATACCTTTGTTATAAAAATAGTTTAAAGCTTTTTGGGAAGGGGTGCGGGGAAACCCTTTTTCTCGAAAAAGGGTTTCCCCGCATAATACTTATTCATTAGGAAAAGCGATGTTGAACAGCTCTACGGCACGTTCAAACTTACCACAGAGCCACAGATGTCCCATAAGAGCTTCAAGTCCCGTAGCTCGTCTGTAATCAACGGGAGAAGCACTTTTCGGAACATTACCGTGAACGCAGTTACGTCCTCGCTTGTAAACTGCAGTTTCCTCCTCAGTAAGCGTATCCTCGATCCTTGCAAGAGCAGCGGATTGTGCTGCCGCAGTTACAAACGGAAGGGCATAGTTGCCGGGATGTCCTGCACCTGAAGGAGAGGTGGTAAGCCTTTGTCTTACGATCAGCTCCCATACTGCATCACCGATGTAGGCGAGGCTTGCCGCTGAAAGAATTTCGGGTTTATCTGTCATTGTCAAATGATCCTCTTAATGTATCTGTATTTGATCCTTTCAAAACGGGAAAGACCTGCATATGCAGAAACGGTAAGTCTGTCTGTGAAGTCTGCGAGGATGTACATTTCCTCAGGAGTAAGACCGCCACCGAATTCTACCTTTGCGACGAGCGAGAAGATCTGGTCAAGCGAATAGTCAGTCATTCCGCCGAAATCATCCTCAAGTCTCTCAGCATAGTCGCTGTATTGCTCACCTGTCTTAGGCGGATATCCGAGAAGTCCGAACAGACGGAATATAGTGTCGTCGAATTCTCTTGCGATGGGAAGAGTGTCTACCTTTCCTGTCATGAGAAGCTCTGTATCCATAGCCATTATAATATGTCTGTGCCTGTCGGCAACTACATTTTCGGCTTTTTTCATTATGCGCTTAATTATAAATCTTGCGATAAAGAAGATGACTATTGATACTGCGATAACGATACCGGTGATCATGAGAATGAGCATCTGATCAACAGGCTCTTCCTCAGGCTCCTCTTCAACGGGGATCTCGGGTTCTTCCGGCTTCGGTTCTTCCTCGGGAGGAGTTTCAGGCTTAGGATCTGTAGGCTCTTCGGGAGTGAGGGGAATATCGGGAGTGGGATCAGCGATCTCACCACCGTTTCCTTCAACACTTTGAATGGGCTTATACATCTGATCCATGAATTCGGGAACAGTCTCATACGCAACCCATCCGTACAGAGGATAGTAGACCTCGATCCATGAGTGAGCATTCTCGTCGAGAGCATATCCCTTGTATTTAGCGGGAGCACCATCGGCATAGTTGAGTTCAAAATCTGTTACGAGATATCCTTCACAGTATCTCACAGAATAGCCGTATTCACGAAGCAGAGTTGCTGCGGCAGTAGCAAAGTGAGTACAATAACCGTTCTTTGTTTCGGTAAGGAAGGAATCGAGGACTGTCATAGGGACTTCGCCATTGTAAGGGGCAGGCTCAAGGGTATAAGTGTAATTATCCTTGAGATAATTTATGACTGTCATGACAACGTCATGCTGATCGACTTCGTTTCCTCGGAGATCTTCGTAAACGGGTATAACATCTCTGAGCTTAGTGTTTCGTTTATAGCCTGCCTCGGCAAGAAGCTCCTCGGCAATAGATGTTACACTATCGCTGTAAACGGAGCTGCTGTACTTGAGGTATGCCCACTCACAGTAAGCTTCTTCAGTTTCAAGGAATTTATTGATCTCTTCTTTTTCCTTCTTCTGTTCATCAGGTTCAAGAGCCATGTATTTTGCGAGCAGTGAATCACCTGTGAGCTCAGGGTATCCAAGCCTTTTACATTCTTCAAGGAAAAGGCGGTCGATGTCACTGTAATCGCTCATTGATATGCGAACGGTACCGCGTCCCGTATCGTAATCACGCATATTATTTTGGCTTTGCGATTCAAGGACCTTTCGTGCTTCTTCATAGACATTTATGTATTTGACATAAAGATTGAAGTAATCGGCACTTCCGGAAAGACCGTCGGCAACATCGGGATCATTCAACTTTGACATGAAGGATATTGCGCTGTAATTAACATTCTGCTTAAAGAAACGTGAGGAGTATATCGCATCAAAATAAGCGGAGTATCTCGCATCGTTCTTTTTAAGTGAATCGTACCCCAGTATACCGAGATCGCTGTTCAGCGTAGGAGGAACGTAAACGATAAGGCTCTCACCGTTGATACGTCTGAGATGTATCTGACGAACATCAAATCCATAGTCTGCAAATCTCAGAATGGGGTTTGTCTCTTTTATCAAAGTGGATGTCGGGAACATATTTCCAAGGAAATATGTTTTGAGTATATCGGGAGTAAAGGTCTTTCCAAACTCAGTTCTGTATTCCACAACATCATCTGTGGTACCCGAGGTCCATTTACCCGACGCAGCGTCGAATCTCATACCGATCCAACCTCTGAGGTATACGGGATCCGGTCTCTCAGTCTCTACTGCAAGCATCTGGATCTGCTTGTATTTGGGAGAGTCATAGGTGAGAGTTCTCGGAGTCAGCTCGGCGATATCCCCCATGTTATTAAGATCAATGTCATCGCCTCTGAGATATGCGGTAACATATTCTCTTGCAATAGACACGGGATCGTTAATAAAATCAATGGTGACGAAATTACCTGTTATGGCAGAGAAGGGCAACCATACTGCAAGAGCCGCTATGAGAATTGCGGTACCGCTTGCGTATCCGCTTGCGGAGAGAGTCTTACGAGTGGCAGTTTCAGCTTCATTTCTCTTACGCCTTTTTTCCTTTGCGGCATCGCTCTTTTTCTTTTTATCCTCTTTCTTTAGATTGAGACGGCGAGCCTGCTCATCAGGAGAAAGGTTTTTAAATTCAGCTCTTTCTTTTGCAAGAGCTTTTTTTGCAGCTTTCTTTTCTGCTTTTGCAGTCTTTCGTGCAGCTTTTTTTGCAGCACGGGCTTTTTTCTTTTCATCCTTTTTTGCAGCAGCCGCCGCTTTCTTTGCAGCTTTTTTCTTATCTTTGTCAAGCTGATAAACAGCCGCCTTGGCACGGCGTGCTTCCTTCTTGTCTCCTGTAAGCTCAATAGCGATGGCATATGCTCTTGACGCTGCTTTATCAAGTGCAACTTTTTTTGCTTTTTTCTCGAGCTTTTTGTCTTTTTTCGCTTTTTTCTTTGCAGCTTTTTTTGTTTTTTTCTCAAGTTTTAATGCTTCGTAGTTACTGAATTTCCGTTCGTACAGCAGGAGAGAGAGCTCTCCGAAAATGAATATCAGCACCATGGAAACACCTGCGTTTCCTTCGGTGAGATTGTACATGAAAACGGGAAGGATAACAACGATGCTGAGAAGCACGGCAGAGAAGGTATGTACCTTTCTGAGGAGCGATATTGCAAGGATGACTGCAATTATTGCTGCAAGGACCGCACATCCCACACCCATCACAAGAGTATCTGAACCGCCGTAAGTTTGCGGACCGATAAGATGGTTTGCAAATGAGGTGTAGCCAACATCGGCCATGTGCAGCATGGCACTGTTAAGCACACATCTGATACCATCCCACAGAAGTCCAAAGGGGTTTGATGAGAGCATAGCCAAAACGCCTACGCCGAGTGCAGCACCGAGGATGGGAACAAATATCCTTGTTCGGGAATTCCATGCGGAGGCTGAGCATATGAGCGTCAGTACCAACGAAACAAGGGCAAGGACAGGAATATTTCCCGGCCTTCCGTCACCGTATATTCCGAATCCGTCACCGACGAACAGTGTCAGTCCGAATATACCGCAGAAGAGTACAAGGGAACGAAGAACCCAGCCTATGATATACAAAGGGGAGGACATTTCCGCACCCGGACGGCAAAGTATGGGAAGCATTGGACTATCTTTTTTGGAGCGTTTTATCCCTTTTGCCGACAGGCGTTTCTTCTGAACCTTTTTTTCATGCCCTTTCTTTTTATTTAATATGTTTTTCATTATTTAATTCATGCCTTTCAGTTTTACAATACAGACTTATACAGCAGATGTAAAACGTAGATTTCCGTCGTTTCCGTTTTCGACGGAGATCTGCCTCATACTGACACCGCTTCGTGAAAGCTCTTCGCTCATTGCCTGTGCGGCGATACCCTTGTCGGATATGCTTTTCCAAAGATCGGAAGGATCGGAAAGAAGTACTTCAGCGGTACATCCGGAGCCTGCTCCGCCGAAAGCGGCGGGGATTGCGGCAAATACAGCGGCAGAGTTTATATCTGTGTTCGCCGTAACCATTCGGATAGTCATTCCTGCGGACTGTTCTATGAGCATAGCAAGCTCTGAGAATGCCTCTTTATTTCGACAAACAGGAGCAGTGAAGAAACGGATCAATGATGGATCCTCGGGAATATCATTTGCACTTGAAAGTAAACCAAGTCCATTATCATTTCTGGGATCGGGATAAAGGATCGTACATTCGGCACCTCTCGACACCTCGTATCTCATAACGGAGAGTGCAAGCTCGATTGTACTGTCGGCGCAAAGCTCTCCTGCAAAGGGAAGACTTTCCTTATTAAAAGGAGAGTGAGATTCACCGCCCCTTCCGGAGTTTTCATCTTCTCCGATGATCATAGCAAGCTTTGCAATGCGCATTGATGCGGCCTTTTCACGAAGCTTGGCACCCTTACGAGTGGCGAGCAGTTCGACAGGAATTTCACTTGTATCATCAAGAGTATCAAGTGCCGAAATGTGCTCAGGTGTTACCCCGAGAGCAGTAAGACGCTCCTCAGTGTTTCTTGAATCTATCTTGCGTGCGGCTTCTCCACCTGCATCACCGACAGATTTTGCTGATGCAACACCTGCGCTCTGAGATGCTTTTCCACGGCGTCGTTTAGTCTTCTTTTTTGCCTTTGATGATTTTTCATTTGTCTGCTTATCCTCGTCGTTATCAATACCGGCAAAGGAAAGATCACACAGAATATATGTATGCTTATCTGTATTTGATGAAAAATTCTTGACCTGAAGCTCCTCGGACTTTGATGAGAGCTTCCAGTGGATGTTTTTCATGGAATCTCCGGGGATGTAGTTGCGGATGTCGGAAGGCTCCGCCTGTTCCGGGGAAACAGCACGCTTTGTAACAGATGTAGGCAGATCAGTCTCGGAGTGAGATGAATCTGCTGACATAATAATATTTCTCGGATAAACGATAACTGTGCGGTGAAGCTCCAGCTTTAGCTCAGTTTTGAACAGACCGAAAAGATCACTTATGTGCATATACTTTACGCCGATATCGTAAGAGCCTCTAAGAGGGAAACTGACCTTGTTCTCGATGATGTGGCATCCCATGGGAAGAAGAGTAATGCGCAGCAACTCATCACGGCATACAACGGCATTCTCCGAGGGGAGACTTACAATAGTTTCCACCAAGGGAAACGGAAGCGGGGTTTCATTGATTATTTTGATCTCATAAGCAACGGTCTGCCCTTTTTCCGCACGGGTATTGTCACATTCCGTGTATACCTTTATACCTGCTCGTGCAACAACAATGTATATGATCGAAAGTACAGGTATGAAAAGCAGGAATATGAAAAGTATCGCAGAAGCGGGTGATCGAAGCGCCTGAGTGAAAACAAGACTCACGAGAAGCAGTATTAGGTAAACTATAGACCCCGGACGAAATGAAATAAAACGGGGCTTTCTGTTCTTCTTTTTCATATGCAGGATCTCCGTCAGCGACCTGTTACATAAGGCACCTCAACAGAGGCAAGAATATCACGGAGAATATCAGTCTTTGATTCACGGTTGATTCGTGCTTCCTGGCTGAGGATGATCCTGTGAGATATAGCGGGCAGGAACAGTGCCGATACATCCTCGGGGAGAACATAATCACGTCCGTTTACGAATGCGTATGCTCTTGCAAGGCGCATGAGTGCAACAGAGGCACGTGGAGATGCACCAAGAGAGATAGAGGGGTTCTTACGTGTAGCGTGAATAAGAGAAACTATGTACTTGCATACGGCAACATCCATACGTATGCCTGCGGCAGCATCGATTATTTTCTTCATCATAGCAGCATCGGCAACAGCGGTAACGGAAGAAATGGGATTGCCCTCACGTCTGCCTGTTAGGATGGAAAGCTCTTCGGCTTCGGTGGGATAGCCCATGGAGAGACGGAGAGAGAAACGGTCGAGCTGTGCCTCAGGCAGGGGATATGTTCCCACATAACCGGAGGGGTTCTGGGTTGCAATAACGATAAAAGGAGAGGGAAGAGTATATGTCTTTCCGTCGACGGTAACGCTTCCTTCCTCCATCGCCTCGAGAAGTGCGGACTGAGTCTTGGGTGAAGCACGGTTGATCTCATCCGCAAGGAGGAGATTGCACATAGCAAGACCGTCACGGAACTCAAACTTGTCTGTAGCTCTGTTATACATATTAAAACCGGTGATGTCCGATGCCATTACGTCAGGGGTGAACTGAGCACGGTGGAAATCAAGTCCTGCCGCACGTGAGATCGCAGATACCATGGTAGTTTTACCGACGCCGGGAACGTCTTCGATGAGAACATGACCGCCTGCGATCATTGCGGAGAGGAGAAGTACGAGCTCAGCTCTCTTTCCGACGACGACCTTTTCGGTCTGCTCGATTATGGCGTCTACTCTGCTTTGGAGTTCACGAATGTCACTCATGGGTATAATCCTTTCATACTCTGTGAAAATAAATATATGGCTATGTTTGTGATAATTGACCATAACAAGAATATTTTATCACGAAATCTGTAAAAACGCAACAGATTTCTTTAATATTGCATACGAGATGAGGAGTTTTAAAAAAAGTTTACATAATTTTTTAAATGGGTATTGACATTGCGATGAAAAGATAGTAAAATAAAATTAAGAACAATTCTTAATTTATATACAGAAAGGGAAAATAAATGAAAGAACTTAAGGGAACAAAGACCGAACAGAATCTGTGGGCAGCATTTGCCGGAGAGTCACAGGCACGTAATAAGTATACATATTACGCATCAAAGGCAAAGAAGGACGGATATCAGCAGATAGCGGCGCTTTTTGAGGAGACTGCCAATAACGAGAAAGAGCACGCAAAGATGTGGTTCAAGCTTGTTCAGGGTATCGGCTCCACAATGGATAACCTTGCTGATGCGGCAAAGGGTGAGAATGACGAGTGGACCGATATGTATCCCGGCTTTGCAAAGGTAGCACGTGAGGAAGGCTTTGACGAGATCGCAATAATGTTTGAGGCTGTAGCGGCGATCGAGAAGACTCACGAGGAGAGATACAAGGCACTGCTTGCGAATGTTGAGGGAGGACTTGTGTTCTCACGTGACGGAGATATGATCTGGGAGTGCCGTAACTGCGGACACATCCACGTAGGAAAGGCAGCACCCGAGCTTTGCCCCGTGTGCGCTCATCCTCAGGCATATTTCCAGATAAAGAGCGAGAATTATTAAGTGATACAAAGAAAGAGGCTACCGTGTGAAGCGGTAGCCTTTTTGTGTTATAATAAGTTACTTAAGTATTACATCCCATTTTGCGATAAACTTGAGTATGAGAGATGCATCGGTAAGATTCACCTTGCCGTCATCGTTTACATCGGCTACGTCAAGATCAAGGGTAACACTCCATTTCGCAATGTGCTTGAGTATCATTGATACGTCGGTCAGGTTGATCTTTCCGTCACCGTTTGCATCACCGGGGAATGCGAGGGGCTTCAGTTGAGGAATAACAGAACCTGTGGTAACTGTTGTACCGCAATCGGTACAAACCCTGTCACCGGTGTAGCCGTTTTCGGTTTCGGTAGCTTCCTTCGCTCCGCGAAGCTCGACGTTCACATGATTTGAGCTGTCAAATTCACCGTATTCGTTTCCGCATGTGTCGCATACAGCCTTACTTACACAGGTGGCAATACCACCGGTATGAACTCCCGTTGCGGGAATGGGAGAAACAGTTGTATAGTTGCAGTAAACGCATATCAGATATGTATCCCAGCCATTTTCTGTACAGGTGGGGATTTTTGCATCCACCTCAACAAAGCCGTGCTTGTCGGGGTTGATCTCACCGTACTCATTTCCGCATGTGTCGCATACAGCACGCTCGGTACATGTGGCAATACCGCCGGTATGGATTCCTGTTGCGGGGAGAGATACATAGTTGTTGTACTCACATTCAACACAGTAAACGTAATCTTTCCATCCATCCTCGGTACAAGTGGGTTCTTTGCCCTCAAACTGAACAAAGCTGTGCTTGTCGGAGTCGATCTCACCGTACTCATTTCCGCATGTGTCGCATACAGCACGCTCGGTACATGTGGCAATACCACCGGTATGGATTCCTGTTGCGGGAATCATTTCATAAGTACTGTATTCGCAGTGGAGACACTCAGTGTAGCTGTTCCAGCCGAAATCAGTACATGTGGGTTCGCAACTGTCAAAATTGATCAGATAGTGTGTTGCAGGAATGATTTCACCATATTCAATAACGGTGTCGCAATCGGTGCAGTATGTATCTCCCGTATAACCGTTGCTGTAACAATTCATATCCTGCTGATTTATAACGACTGTGTTCTGATGCCCCGTTGCGGGAACGATCATTTCAAACTCAAATCCGCAGCTGCATGAAGCGGCAACGATTCCGTCAACGGTACAGCTTGGAAGGAGAATTGCGATGAACAGGTAATGGGTATAGGGATCAAGAACACCGTAGTGGATATTTTCCACATAAGTATTCTCATCGATTTTTATATTTTTCCATGGTTCCCATTCCAATTCATTTTTTGTTGCCTCGTAATATACATCGGTAAGATTTTCACAGCCGTAGAATGCACTCATTGCTATATAGGTCACAGATTTTGGAATAAATACGCTTTTGATGCTTGTACAACCTGCAAAAGCATAGCCGCCAATGGATGTAACATCATCGGGGATAATCAGATCTGTCACAAGCTCTCCGTCAAGATAGAGCTCGGCACCGTACTGGAGAGGACTGGTATCAGCACCTACTACTCCAAATCCGTTACACCAACCGGAAAGATCGCTTATGTATACTTTTTCTATACCGGTACATCCCTTGAACGCACCCATGCCTATCACGGTTACGCTTTCCGGTATAGTAATGCTTTTAAGGCTTGTACAGTTCGAGAAGGTATAGCTTCCGATGTATTCCAGACCGTCTCCGAGATATACCTCACTGAGATTTGTGCAACCGGAAAAACAACCGTAAAAGTAGTTTGAACCGAGGGTTTTAACACTGTCGGGGATCGTTACGTTCGTGAGGCTTGTACAGCCCGAGAATGCACCGATATCGATAAATGTGACACTGTCGGGGATAGTGACATTTGTGAGGCTTGTGCAACCACTGAAGGTGTTCTCCCCAATAGCAGTGATACTATTCGGTATTACTACACTTTTAAGGCTTACACAGTTTGAAAATACACTCTCTCCAATAAAAGTAACGCTGTCGGGTATCACTATGCTTTTGAGACTTGTACAGCCCGAAAAAGCACCGTTGCCAATGGTTCTGACACTGCCCGGAATAGAGAAACCGGTAATTTTTGAAGCACTGAAATCAAACGCATATGAATCAATAGCCGTTACGGGATATCCGCCAAGTGCAGAAGGTATTACGACATAACCTTCTACAGAAGGATAGACTTGTATGTTTGTTATTGTCGCCTCACCGTCAGATACGGAGTAGTAAAAGATTCCTTCTTTTTCATCCGCATTTGCGGCAAAGGGTATCATTGCAGAGACTATCACCACTGCCAGAAATGCCGAGAGGATCCTCTTCAGTTTCATGTTTTCTTCCTCCTGAAATAAAGTAAAATAATGCTGTGTGCATAAATATACACAATATATTATATCACTCACTTAATTGTTTGTAAATATTTTTTGTAAAACTTCAAAATTATATATTACTCCAAACTTCCAAAATCCCCCCTTGACAAAATCCGTGTAATATGTTAAAATTTCTTGTAATATAAATTTGCTGTGATGAAGACCGCTTATTACTGACAGTGCGGAAAAAGAGACCGATGCCTCGGCTGAAAGCATCGGCGCACAAGTGATCGGCATTTCACTTCGGAGCATTGGGTATGCTTATGGCATTCCCACGGATGGTTTCGTTATCGACCGATGAGTGTTGGCTCACGCCGGAACTTGGGTGGTACCGCGATGCATTTGCACCGTCCCGAGATCTCGGCGGATTTTTTATTTTGTAAATATTTTCAAAGGATAGGTAAAAGCTATGAAGGAAAAACTGCTAAGCATCAAAGAAGCAGCTATGGCGGCTCTTAGTGCTCCCGACTGCGACATAGAGGCTATTCGTGTACAGTATCTGGGAAAAAAGGGCGAGCTTACCGCTGTGCTTCGCGGAATGGGTGCGCTCACTCCCGAGGAAAGACCTATAATCGGTCAGATGGCGAATGATGTTCGTGCCGAGATCGAGGAGGCTATCGCAAAGATGGGTGAGGCTGCAAAGTCTGCCCTTATCGAAAAGAAGCTCCGTGAGGAGAAGCTTGACGTAACTCAGCCCGGTATTCCCGTATCTGTAGGTCACAAGCATCTTCTTGCAAAGGTTCAGCACGACCTTGAGGATATCTTTATCGGAATGGGCTTTACCATTGCCGAGGGACCTGAGGTAGAGTACGACTATTACAACTTCCAGGCACTGAATATCCCTCCGGATCACCCCGCAAGAGATACTCAGGACACCTTCTATATCACTGATAATATCCTGCTCCGTTCACAGACCTCTCCCGTTCAGGCGAGAGTTATGGAGAATACCGAGCCTCCCATCCGCATCATCTCTCCCGGTCGTGTTTACCGTTCCGATGCAGTGGATGCTACTCATTCACCTCTGTTCCATCAGATGGAGGGACTTGTAGTTGACAAGGGAATTACTATGGGTGACCTCAAGGGAACTCTTGAGATATTTGCACGTCATCTCTTCGGAGAGGACACAAAGGTTCGTTTCCGTCCCCATCATTTCCCATTTACCGAGCCTTCTGCTGAGGTAGATCTGTCCTGCTTCGCCTGCGGCGGCAAGGGATGCCGTCTCTGTAAGGGTGAGGGATGGATCGAGATCCTCGGTGCAGGTATGGTGCATCCTAACGTACTTCGTTGCTGTGGAATCGATCCCGAGGTCTACAGCGGATTTGCATTCGGTCTCGGAGTAGAGAGAGCCGCACTTCTCAAGTATCACATTGATGATATGCGTCTGCTCTATGAGAACGACGTGAGATTCCTCTCACAGTTTTAAGGGAAGGGGTATTTGAATTATGAAGCTTTCAATGAATTGGCTGTCGGATTTTACCGACGTAAAAGATGTAGATATAAAAGCATACTGCGACAGAATGACCGATACAGGCTCAAAGGTAGAGGGGTATGAGACTCTCGCAGAGGATATCTCCGGTGTAGTGTGCGGTCACGTTCTCTCCGTTGAGAAGCATCCCGATGCTGATAAGCTTGTAGTATGCTCTGTTGATATCGGAAGAGATGCTCCCGTGCAGATCGTTACCGCTGCCACAAATGTGACTCCCGGTGCAGTAGTCCCCGTTGCAACTGACGGCTCCCATCTTCCCGGTGGTGTGAAGATCAAGAAGGGTAAGCTTCGTGGTGTCGTTTCCGAGGGAATGTTCTGCTCTATTGCAGAGCTTGGACTTACTCTCCACGATATGCCCGGTGCTATCGAGGATGGGATACTTATTCTCGGAGACTGCGGACTTGGAGATATCGCTCCCGGTACAGACATGAAGGAGGCGCTCCTTCTCACTGATAACGTTGTAGAGTTTGAGATCACCTCAAACAGACCCGACTGTCTTTCCGTTATCGGTCTCGGACGTGAGTCTGCTGTATCCTTCGACCGTGATTTTACCGTTAAGGCTCCCGAGGTCAAGCATATTGATGACGGTGATACTGTTGAGAATCACATCAAGGTCGACATCAAGGCTCCCGATCTTTGCTACCGCTACAGCGCAGCTGTTGTAAAGAACGTTCGTATCAAGCCCTCCCCCCTGTGGCTCCGTATGAGACTTCGTGCATCAGGTGTACGTCCCATCAACAATATCGTAGATATTACAAACTACGTAATGCTTGAGTACGGTCAGCCCATGCACGCATTTGACTATGCTTGTCTTGAGGGTAAGCATATTATCGTTCGACGTGCAGAGGATAACGAGGAGTATGTAACTCTTGATAATATAAAGCATAATCTGAATACAGATATGCTCGTCATCGCTGACGAGAAGAAGCCTGTGGCACTTGCTGGTGTAATGGGCGGTGCTAACTCCGGAATCTCCGATTCCACAGTAAAGGTAGTATTTGAGTCTGCTGTGTTCAACGGCGGAAATGTACGTCGCAGTGCAAAGGCTCTCGGTATGAGAACTGAGTCCTCCTCCAGATTTGAGAAGGGGCTTGATGCAGAGGGGACCATGAATGCCCTCAAGCGTGCCTGTGAGCTTGTAAATCTGCTTGATGCAGGTGATGTTGTGGCTGACTTCATCGACTGCTATCCCGAGAAGAAGGAAGCATTCAAGATGGAGCTTTGTCCTGAGACAATCAACACCTTCCTCGGAACCGATATGACTGAGGAGTTCATGAAGGATACTCTTTGTAAGCTTGCATTTGAGGTTGACGGAAATACCATCACAGTTCCTTCCTTCCGTGATGACGTGCGTTGTATGAATGATGTAGCCGAAGAGGTCATCCGTATCTACGGATACAATTCTATAGTTTCAACCGGCTTCTCCTCCGGACTTGCCGAGGGAGGTCGTACCGAGATGCAGAAGTATGCTCTCGATGCCGAGGAGGCTCTCGTGGGAATGGGTGCAGACCAGATCGAGACATTCTCCTTCATCAGTCCCAAGTATTATGACAAGATCCGCCTTGCGGCAGATGATCCTCGCAGAAAGTCTGTTGTTATCATGAATCCTCTCGGCGAGGATACCTCTGTTATGAGAACTACAGCACTTCCTTCTATCCTTGAGGTGCTTGCTCTTAATTATAACAGAAAGAACCGTGATGTGTTCCTCTTTGAGCTTGGTTCCGTATATCTGCCTAAGGGAGATGACGAGCTTCCCGATGAGCCTCGCAGGATCACTCTCGGACTTCTTGACTATACCAAGGATCAGCTCGGATTCTATCGTATGAAGGGATATATCGAGGCTCTCCTTGACAGAATGGGTGTACGCGGCGTATCCTATAAGGCAAATTCCGATGAGAGCGCATTCCATCCCGGACGCTGTGCTTCTGTAATGGTAGACGGTAAGTGTATCGGTGTGTTCGGTGAGCTTCATCCCGAAACTGCCGACAACTATGGCTTCGGTAATGTTAGAGTTCTTGCGGCTGAGCTTGACTTTGACATGATGTTTGAGCTTCGCTTTACCGATATGGGATATACTCCTCTGCCGAAATATCCTGCACTTGAGAGAGACTTCTCCTTCGTGTGCGAGGAAGCTCTTGAGGCAGGCTCCATTGAGGCTTGTATCAAGAAGGCGGGCGGTGCAGTTCTTGAATCCGCAAAGCTCTTTGATGTTTACAGAGGTCCTCAGGTCGGTGAGGGTAAGAAGAGCCTTTCATTTGAGGTAAAACTCCGTGCGGCTGATAAGACACTCAGCGACAGCGAGGCTGATACCGTTGTTGAGAAGATCCTCGGAAAGATCTCCGAGGAATTCGGTATCGAGCTTAGAAAATAAGATAAATAAATGGAGCGTACTTCGTGTGAAGTGCGCTCTTTTTGTCTATATCTTAAAATGTTGACTTTAATATTTGAGAATGCTATAATGTAATGTGTAAATTAACGCCAATCAGCGGTAAAGGAGGGTTAGAGCTTTGAAAAAAATTTCGAAAATTTTCTTTGCTTTAATTATAGTGTTACAAAGTGTGACAATCAGTGTTGTTCCCTCGGTGGGAATTGATGCATACTATCCCTCACCTTCTCTTGACGGAGAAGAATCAAAAACAGTAACATATTTGTATGACGGAGTGACAAGAACGGATTACGTTCTTGCGAATACTTCAAAATACAAGAAACAAGTTTTTACCACTGTTGAATTTGATCCATCACAGGATGATCTGTATTTTGATGTTTGCGGTGGCGGATCATATCTAAGTTCTCTGTCAAAAACCAGTAATACGGTCGCAAAGTTTAATGCAAGAGAGCCTGATAAAAAAGTTCTCGTTGCAACAAACGGTGATTTCTGGGGAACGAATAATTATGATGTTCGTGTTGAAGGAAACGAGAGTAACTACGTAAGTAATCCGAGTCTCGGATATACCGATGAAAACGGAAACACGTATCCTGCAAATGTAACAAAGGCATATGCCATCCCGTTTGCTTTCAATATGCATGATGGTGAGATCGTATCAAGTATGAGAATGGCTCAGGAAAAGCCGGATTTCGGGCTTGGGCATTACTCATTCGGTATTACTGCTGACGGAGAAGCTCTTCTGGGACAGATAATCACCACTACTGTTATAAATAATAAGACAAAGGGGATCACAGCAAAAGCGGATGGTATCAATCGTCTTCCGGAAAATAATGCGCTTGTTCTGTACACCGATAAGGGGTATGCAAAAACATATTGCCTTTCCGATGCGTATGAATTTGCTTTTGATTGTACCTATGATTATTGTGTGAAGGATGGAGTAACCATATCTGCTACTCTTACCGAGATATCAAATCCCGGTGAAACAAGGCTTTCGATGAAGGCAAACAGACTTATCCTCACTGCAAGGGGAAACAAAATTCCCGAGGTAACTGCATTTGAAGTAGGTGATGCCTTCACTTTTTCCGTAACTATAGAAGATCTTTTTGGTAATACGGAAAAGTGGCGCACCGTTACCAACTGTGTAGGTGGTCGAATGCCTGCGATAATAAACGGTATACCAACGGGCATTACCGATACTAATACTACTTACAATCCCTCAACTCTCCTCGGTATTAAGGAAAACGGAAATGTAGTAATAATAACCTCCTACGGCAGACAGTATTCTGCAGCTCACGGCTATTACAGCTATGGACTGAAAGTATGCGATTACGTCAAGCTTGCAAAAGATCTTGATATAGTTACGTTGCTTCTTTGTGACGGTGGCGGTTCTGCGACAATGGTATGCGAGACTGATACAGGAGGATATGAGCTTACAGGTCGTCCTTGTGATTCTGGATATACTGAAAGAACGGTGATAAATTCTGTTCTTATTTCCGTAGGTCCACCGAAATCAAATCCGGGAACAGATGATATTTCACTTAACAGTGAGAATTATTCTGATATTATAAGAGATTCGAGAAGTATTAAATGCACTGCTGAAAGTGATTACAACATTAAATTGTTGGCAACGGGATTTAGAAATCCTTCGTTTTTGTTTGATCTTTTCGGTGGAACTTATGCCGATTCTAACAGATACATGGTAGTTGAAGGAACACCCACTATGTCAGACGGCGGAGAGTTCACCCTTGGAATTTATCCCTCTGCGGGAAGGAATCTTAATCCTTCGAGCTCACAGAAAATTGATCTGACATTTAAGTGTGATGGTACATGGCAGAGACAATTGGTTGATCTTTCCGATCATAATAGTTGGAAGGGAAGGATGAACTACATCAGAATGGATCTTTTCGGTGATACCGGTGTTGGTATTATGGGCGAGGGATTCAAAATGAAAAGGATTCGTTTTTTTAATACACTGTCGGCTGCAAATGAGTTTATGCAGTACCGTGGCGAGAACATTCGAGGAGATGCCGACGGGAATGGTAATCTGAATCTCAGCGACGTGTCTCTTGTTCTGAAGTGTATCGCAAAGTGGAATGTTGCCGTAGAGGCAGAGGCAGACTATAATGATGATGGAAAACTGACACTTTTTGATGCGGCACTTATTCTTCGTAAGATTGTAGAGTGAATGTAGTTGTGGCAGGAATGTAAAATAATGAGAGCACCGATAGGAAAATATATAAGCTTATCGGTGCTTTTGTATACAAAAACGCCCACCGAAATTACTTCGGTGGGCGTATGTGTTATTATTCTTCTTTTGTAAAGGCTTTCCACTTTCCAAATGCGATAAGGCACATGAGAAGACCTGCCACAGCAATGGCGGAACAGATGATAAATGTAAATCCCCATCCGCTGTTTTCTGTTAACTTGGCAAGTCCCCACATTGAAATGGCACTTCCCACGTAAGTGAAGAAATTCATTGATCCGGATACGAGAGAAGCCTTACCGTATCTTGCAAATCTTCCGGGGATCTGACAAACGAGCATTAGGTTTACACCGTGCATACATCCTGTAGCAAGGGACAGAAGGAAAAGCGCTGCAGGCATGAAGGGAATAACTGTTGTCAGTGCCGTTGATACAGCAGAGATAACAAAGAGCAGCATAGCAAGAGCAAGCTCGTTCTTTATAAACCTGCGGTTTATCTCCGATGTTATCTTGAAGCTGAGGATACTGAACAGCGGTACCAGAACACTGACGAAAATGGATGAATCTGTAGAAAGACCGTGTTCTGCGGAGAGATAAGTCGGAGTCCATCCGTCGATGCCGTCTCGAAGAATTCCCATAAAAAGAATTGCGGCACAGATGAATACAAGTCCTGAGGCGATTATAACGGGGCCAAGGGGCTTTTTTGATTCCTCTGAATCAGCAGCTTCCTTGGGAACGGTCTGAATTTCTGCATTCCTTGTAAAGAAGCTGAACAGTACCACTGAGATGACACCTATGATGGCTGAGAACAGGAATACTGTCTTCCATCCGCTGATGCGGAACAGTACAGGTGCAATGAGGTGGATGAATACTGTACCGACAGATCCTGCGGCATTGACGATCACAATGGCTTTGTTGTAATCGTCCCGTGTCATTGAGCCTGACAGGATCTTTATGAGAGGAGGCCAGATAAAGCTCTGTGCAAGACCGTTGAGTGTCCAAAGGATACACATAACTGTAATGCCGAGGTTTGAGGCCATAAGCACATTGATGACGGAGGAGGAAAGAAGTCCTGCAAGAATGAGCTTGTGAGGTGATACCTTATCACCTATGTATCCGCTTATGAGCTGACCGATACCGTATGATAAAAAGCTGAATGTGACAGGCAGGGAAGCCGCAGAGTGAAGAACACCCTCTGCTTTGACAAATTCTTCGATAATGGTTTTGTAATTGTAGCGGGTAACGTAGCTTGAGAAATAAACAAGAAAACCAAGCGCCGCCAGTGCTTTTGCGTTGAGTCGTTTCATTTTGACCGATGGGCTCCTTTGGGGTATGTCAGGGATTTGTTTTACGGGATTGAGAATAGCTGAAGGCATAGTATCCGGAAGCTATTGAGCCTACAAGAGGTTCTGTTGAGTAGATATCCTTTGCAACGGGATCAGTGGTGAACATCGCATTATCGCCGTCGGCAATATAACAGTTATTCGTTACAACAGATTTACCGTATTTATCTACATATACGGTGCCTGTATCAAGTCCGGTACCGTCACGTTCGACAGTTATAATGGCATAGCCGTCAGAACCCACAGAAACATAGGAATATCCGAGGGAAAGCTCAGGATATACCTTCGTATAGGGATTGCTGTGGGAATCCTTTCCCACGAGATTTGAGTAGTTATCAATATGGGTGTGTCCGCTGATCAAAGCAATTACCTCTCCGGGACCGTTCTTGGAATAATCCGCAGTTACACTGTAGAAGAAATCTCCGTCTTTATCATTGGTTTTGCTGGTGGTAGAATAGCCACCGTCGCCGTAATTTGTTGTAGTTGTTTTTTCATCATGTATCGATGTGCCGTTTTTATAGGCTTCAAGAATACGGAGGAAAGCATAGAAGTTTCTGCCTGCCGCATCATTTCCGCCAAACCGATAGGGATTATCGATGCTTTTCATTGTTTCAATGGGTACATGTGATATCACCAGTACTGCCCAGTTCTTCGCATCCTCACCTTTGTCGGAAAAAGCGAGAGCCTCAGCCATGAAGTTGAGCTGGTCGTTCCTTATGCCGTGACCTGTGTATGCTCCGTAATAGCATATACCGTTCTCATCGGGATCGTAAGGGATATCGGAGGTATCAACAAAAAGAATACGTATTTTTGATGCTTCATGGTCCATGTAGCCGTAACATCCCTTGCCGTCTGTTACGATAGCTTCGGAAGAGGTGAATGCAAGATCACGCCATTGATCGGTGGTGATGACTCCGTTATCGGGGAATACATCATAGCGTTTGTTTGTTTTCTCGTAAAAGGTCCAGGAATTATCATCGTGATTTCCTCTGAGACTTACAAAAGGAACATTACCCGTACCTCTCATGGTGCCGATAGCGGTTTTCAGGAGGTCAAGTGCGATTTCTTCGGTAGCGTGATTTCCGTCAATGAGATCACCGCCGTGAACATAGAAATCTATCGGTATATGATTTTGTATATCGGCAAATTCGGCAAATTTGTCTGCTCCGATTCCGGTCGTAAAGTGGGAATCGGTTTTAAATGCAAAAGTCAGCTTTGATGTTGACGGACCGGGAACGTCCGGTACATCTGGATCATCGGGCTTATTCGGTATATCAGGTGAAACAGGGATCTTTTTATCGTGATATACAAAATTTTTGCAGTCGCCGGTAAGCTCTACACAAACTGCGTATCTTTCGCAGGCGAGATAAAGAGCATCGACTGTTTTTCCGAATATTACTATCTGGTCCTTGTGCCTTTTGATTATGTAACCGTCATTCTCAAATGAAGTCATGTCTACATCATAGTCGTCATTGTCACCAATACCGAGAACGATATCGTGGGGGATAACATCAAGACGGTCGTAGAGCCATTCCCTGCAGTCAATAGCCTCGGATGAGCTGAGTAGTATTCTTTTTTCTGTTGACAGATTTTCCATCACATCCGGAATTACAAAGAAGAATGATGAGAAAACAAGTAAAAACGCAAAGATAAGAGACAACAGGCTTTTTTTAGAAGTGGCATTTCTTTTTTTTGAAGATGTATTCATGATATGTTACCTTACTGAATTTATTATACCGGAGATGTTTCTGAGCGTAATAGTGATTAGAGTGTCAGCCTTGGACATAGACTCATCGAGAGTCATGGGGGATGTGGGGATGGCGAATATACCGTCTATACCTACGTCGTAAAGTGCATCTACAGGATCAGCCGAACCGCATACACAGATAACGGGAAGTCCGTGACGTTTTGCTGCAGTGGCAACAGCGGCGGGGAGCTTTCCGTGCGCAGTCTGGAAATCGGTCCTGCCTTCACCCGTAATAACGATATCGGCGTTTTCTGCGAGACTGTCAAATCCGCTTATTTCAAGCATATGCACAGCTCCGTTGACAAGTGAACCGCCTGCAAGATGAAGTCCGAAGCCGAGGCCGCCTGCGGCACCTGCGCCTTCTACCGATGAGGCATCAATACCGAGTGATCTTTGTACAGCATCGGCAAAGTTTTTCATACCTGCTTCAAGGAGAAGCACCGTTTCGGGATCAGCACCCTTTTGAGGAGCATAATTCCTTGAGCAACCACGCTCTCCGAGCAGCGGAATGTCTACATCGAACATAAGAGAAAACTCCGTGTCCTTCAGTCTCGGATCGATCCCCGAGATATCTACGGTAGCGATGTCACCGAGAGTTCTGGCGCATGGGCGGGAGATAACATGTCCGTTTTTGTCGATAAATACGGCTCCGAGAGCAGAGAGCGCACCCGTGCCTCCGTCATTTGTTCCGCTTCCGCCAAGTCCCACGGTAATGCGTCTGAAGCCTCGGTCGAGCATCTCACGGATCTGAAGTCCCGTGCCGTATGTAGATGCATCGAGGATAGTACCTTTTCCTGCCTTTGCAAGATCGAGACTTGATGCGGAGGCTGTGTCGATAACAGCAAGACCGTGGGAGGATATATCACCGAAATACCCGTTTGCAGGATCACCGAAGGGATCGGTGACTATGCATTTTACAAGCTCTCCACCAAGTGCGGAGCATACGGCGGCAGCGGTGCCTTCTCCCCCATCGGCAAGAGGCAGGCATACGGCTTCATTCCCGGGTATCATCATAATGCCTTTTTTTGCGGCATCACATACCTTGTCTGCATCAAGGCATCCCTTGAAGGAGTCCATTGCGATTAAGTATTTCATAATTATCCTCTTATGTATCAGTGTCCGCCGCAGGCACGTCCTGCGGTCAGATCAAGTATATATTTATCATCCGTCTGTCTGAAGCCGAGACGGAGTGCATATTCTTTTTTAATATTTGCGGTATTTGCAGAAACTTCGGAAAAACCGCATCTTCTCAAAAACTCAAGTACTGAAAATCCGAGAATGAGAACAGCCTCATCGGATTCACGGTCCATAGCGGGTGCAAGGCAGTGTATGATACATTTTCCCGTAAAGGAGAATTGGCATATACCGATCACCTCACCGTCAGTATCATCTGGAGATGCGATATCGATGGCGGCATATGCGAATGAGTCGGGGATATATTCTGTACCGCAAATGCGGCAGATGTTTTTCTGAGATTCTTTTACTTCAACAGCACTTACTTTGAACATGATTTCTCCTAAATTCCTTTAAGATACGCAACCTCTTCATCGGTGAGGTGACGCCATTTTCCTGCGGGAAGATTACCGAGGGTGATCTCACCCTCACTGATCCTGCGAAGCCTGAGGATCGTAAGACCGCACATCTCACACATGCGGCGTATCTGTCTGTTGCGTCCCTCCATAAGAGTTACGAGGATATCTGTGACATTTTCGCCACGGCCTGTTTTTCTGCTTGACGAAACGATCTCGGCATTGACGGGGCAAAGCTTATATCCGTCAAGCTCCATGGGAGCTTCAAGCTTTTTTACATCCTCAGCGGAAACATTACCTCTCAGACGTACTGCGTAGACCTTTCCGATATTTGATGACGGATGCATTATTTTGTTTGCGGTCTCTCCGTCATCGGTGAGAAGAAGCAGACCTTCGGAGTACATATCGAGCCTTCCGATGGGATAAACTCTTTTACCCAAATCACCGATAAGCTCCGTGACATCAGCACGTCCCTTTTCATCGGAAAGAGTCGTCACATATCCCGCAGGCTTGTTGAGCATTATATAAGTATACTCCTCAATCGTACGGGGACGTATCTCACGACCGTCAAGTGTCACGGTGTCGTACCACGGATCGACTTTCATGCCTACTTCTGCAACCACGCCGTTTACGGTCACACGACCGTCTGCAATAGCTGCTTCGGCATGACGTCGGGACATTACTCCTGCATCGGAGAAGAATTTCTGAAGTCTTATTTCATTCATATGTTACCTATGTATCCGCCCAAGGCGGAGAGATGTTTAAAATAATCTGAGTATCTTGTCAAGAAGGGAAGGATCCTTCAGTCTGTCGCATCCGCATTCGGCATAAAGGGGCAGGCGTGCTACTTCTTCATTTCCGAGATAGTAGCAAGCGTAACCTAAAACATCATCCTTTTTTACGGGAGCAATGATAAACCTCGGAGCTTCGATGACACATCGTATTTCGGGTGAATCATTCGGCATTGACAGCCCGAAGCTGTCCCTGTTTTTTACGGTGACTGACGGTATAGATCCCCTGCTTACGGGAATGGAATGAGATACACTTCCGGGAGATGCCGCATCAATATGCCTGTATGCCGAAAAACCGAAATCGAGCATGGCTCGGTGGTCGTTCCAGTCATCCGGTGCAGACAAGGTGACAGCGATCATCGTGACGCCGTCTCTCACGGCGGCGGAAACAAGACACCTACCGCTTCGTTTGGTAAAGCCCGTCTTTACACCTACGGCACCGTCATAATATTTGAGCAGCTTGTTGTGGTTTAAGAGAAGTCTGGTTCCTTCATCACCGTTCAGTGGGATAGTCGTCTTGTAGGTTGACACTATCTCTGCAAAATCCTTGTTTTTGAGTGCGGCAACGGTAAGCTTTGCCATATCCTCGGCAGTGGTATAATGCTCCTCGTGATCAAGTCCGTGAGGATTTGTAAAATGAGAGCTGTTCATTTCGAGACGCTTTGCCGTTTCATTCATGAGCACGGCAAACTTTTCCACAGATCCCGCCACCTCAATTGCAATGGCACAGGCGGCATCGTTGGCACTTTCAAGAAGAAGTGCCTGAAGGAGCTGTCTCATGGTAAGCTCCTCTCCTGCTTTCAGGTATACGGATGAGCCTTCAACACCGCAAGCCTTTCCGTTTATCTTGACCATTGCATCAAGATCGGAATAATTCTCAATAGCCACAAGAGCCGTCATTATTTTTGTGGTGCTTGCCATGGGAAGCTTTTCTCCGGAATTTTTTGACCATACTATATGACCGCTGTCGCCTTCCACAAGCACAGCACTTTTTGCTGAAACTCCGATGGGGGCGGTGCCTGCAGAAACGGGAACTGCGCATACGACGGTGCAAATGAATAAGAGAAAAGGAACAACACGGCTGAGAGAAAATATTTTCACGATAGATCCTCCAATTACGTACTGTGATTAGTTTTTATCACCGAGGGAGGATTATACCGAAAAAATATTTCCTGCGTTTCGTGAAATTGATTATTCGGGCTTTTTGTTTTTTGCGAGAGCATTTCTCAAACGCTCGATAAGCTCGGGAGAACGCTCTACAAGACCGATGATGCTTGAAACGGGATCGGATGAACCTGCAGGCTGATTGATGTTTAGCATTTCAACGGAGCCTGTAGGAGAAACGATGAGAAAAGCTACGGGAGATACAGTCAGTCCCGAGCCGCCTACACCGCCGGAGTTTGCCGCAGGATTTACCAAACCAGCCTCAAACGCCTTCTTTGATGTGTAATCAAGTCCACCGGAAGCATAACCCATAGAGAGCTTTGATACGGGGATGATGGTAGTGCCGTTAGCTGTGGTAACAGGCTCACCGATAACGGTGTTTGCATCAGCCATAGAGCTGATACCGTCCATTGCGAGTTTGAAGTTTTCGCTGAAATTGTTATTGCTCATAATTATCTCCGTTCTTCCGCACTATGGCGGTTTTGTTTTTATTATTCTTTGATGCCTGAGATTCCATGCGGATCATTCTTTTGATATAGCTTTTGATAATGCCGCCGCCGGCTCTCAGGATATTTATTACCCTGATACTGAATCTGATGCACACATCTCCGTGTACCGTTCCGTTTTCAAAATCAGCATTTACAAAAATATCCTTTGGGGATCTCAGTCTCATGTCGGTAAGATTCCCGAGAAGCTCCAGAAGAAGCTCTACGGCACTTACCGCTCCTGCATATGCAACAGCCGTAACTGCGGCGTTTTTTGTGCCGATATTCAGCCGTATACGAAGGATCTCGCATCTGAGATGACTGGTGAATTTTTCAGCAATATCACCCACAAGATCAAGGATCTCTGAAAGCTCACCCGGAAGGATCTTTTCTTTTTTCTTTTCACCGGTATCTGCAGGTTCAGATTTTTTGGAAACGTCCTCACTCATGAGCCGCCTGTATTTCTTTGGTGAATAGTCCGACAGCTTTATTTTTTTCTTCTTTTTCGGATAAAGCTTTATCCGAACAGGCCCTATCCATACGACCGCAGATGCCCCCCCTTTATCCGTCGGGGATTTACTGTAGGACAGTGTGATCCTTACTCTCAGCATAAGGAGGAGAAATACGAGAAGAAGGATGCCTCCGATTATATAAAGAGCGATCATGATTCTGTGTTATCGCCACCTGCATCCGATACAGGTGTACTTTCTTCATCGGAGTAATCGGTGGTCTCCGTAAATACCATTCCTTCCATGGGGATGGTACCGTCGTCTTTCTCTACATCGGGATGTCCTTCCACAACGGGCAGGTCCCCCAGAGATGACATACCGAAAACTCTGAGGAAATCCTCAGTGGTTCTGTAGATCATTGGGCGTCCGGGTACATCAAGTCTGCCGCAAGGCTCGATGAGGTGCTTTTCGGTGAGAGAATTCACCGCATAGGATGAATCCACGCCACGCACGGTATCAATGAATGATCTTGTGACAGGCTCATTGTAAGCGACGATCGCAAGAACTTCGAGAGAAGATGCGGAAAGATTTCCGCCACGCTTGATACCGAGAGCGTCACGGATGTATCCGCCAAGCTCGGATTTAGTGCAGAGCTGGCATGAATCGGAAAAGCACAGGAGCATTATTCCTCTGGGAAGAGAATCCGGGGAGTTGTAATATTCCGCACGCTCATTTACGAGCTTTTTTATCTCAGAGGGAGAGCTGGCGGTAACGGCGGCAAGCTTTGCATAGCCTACGGGATAACCGGCGGCGAACAGCACCGCTTCGATAATGCTCATCTTTTCATCATCGGTGAGTATTGTAGGTTCGGTTATGATGTTTTCGTCTATAGTCATAGGTCATCACCTTTCAAAATCATGAGTCATCGGCAACAGCACCGGAAAGATCGTCGGCGTTTGCGCCTTCCGAGAGAGATATCATACCATCATCCATTACATCGATGACACCGTCTTCACGGTAAGTCTCACATTCAAGAATGACAAGCCCCGATTTGAGCAGCTCAAGCATTGCCATGAACATGGCAATGAGCTCGTGCTTGTCATCGGCTTCCCTGAAATATTCGGAAAGACCTACCTTGCCGCCAAGCTTCAGCCTGCCTGAGAGACGGCGAACTACGGATTTGATCGATACGGGACGTGTTTCGATAATGGGATCGAATTTCTTTTTTGCCTCGGTATCTGAGATACGGACTGTGGTGAGCACACGGTTGTATGCCTTTGTGAGAAGATCGATGCTGTGATCGGCAACGAAAGATTTGTCTACCGTGATCTCATCAGTATCCTTGACCATGCGAAGTCCGTATTCACCGAAACGCTCTTTAAGATCCTCAGCCGCTGCCTTAGCACGTTTGTATTCGAGAAGTGCCGCCGCAAGAGCCGCACGGGGATCCTCCTCCTCAGCTTCTTCATCACGGGGCAGGAGCATACGGCTTTTTATAAGCATAAGCTCGCTTGCCATGACGATGAAATCGGAGGATAGCTCCATGTCCATGCTCTGTGCCTCGGCGATATATGCCATGTACTGATCACACAGAAGGGAAATGGGGATATCGTTTATGTCGATCTTGTGCTTTGAGATAAGGGACAGAAGCAGATCAAGAGGTCCCTCAAAGGTGTCAAGCTTATAATTTATCTCAGTCATTTTTTACCTCAAAGGAAGGGAATGAGTCCAACGAGCCACTCCATGCCGGACAAGATATGGAAAGTGATCCAGTTGAGTGGGGTATCAAGCACATTCAAGATAAGAAGCAACATGATTCCCAGGGAGATGTATCTCTCATATTTCATTACTCCGAAGTAATACTTAGGCGGGAGAAATGTATAGAATATCCTTGATCCGTCAAGTGGAGGACAGGGTATCAGATTGAAGACACCGAGTCCGAGATTGGTAAAGATAAATCCGAGAATAAAGATCTGTGATACAAACGAGAGGTTGTACCCGAATTCAGTTGCGGGAAAGATCGGTAAAAGGTATCTGATGAGTACGGCACGAAGGATCACACCGATAAATGCAAGAATAAAGTTTGACATAGGGCCCGCAAGAGCTGAGAGAGCCATATCACGTCGGGGATTTTTAAAATATCTTGTGTTTATCGGCACGGGCTTTGCCCAACCGAACCCTGCAAGAAGCATACAGAGAGCACCTATGGGATCAAGATGCTTCAATGGATTAAGCGTCAGACGTCCATACATTTTTGCGGTAGGATCACCCAGCTTGTACGCAATATATCCGTGACTTACCTCATGAATGGTGAGAGCAATAAGGATAGACGGTATAGACAACAGGAGATACATAAGATCTTCGGTGGATGTAAGATTTGATAACATAGTTTTGCCTTTCTTTGGGTTATCAGACGGTTTCTGCGGCACCGATGATGGCGCTCCAAAGCTCATCTCGGCCCTCACCGGATTTCGATGAATACATTATTACGGCGGCAGCATCTTCCGCAGCCTCACAGCTTTTGATTATCTCATCGAACTTGTTGCGCTCGGTTCGATTCAGCTTGTCACATTTTGTAGCTACGATAATGTGAGGAGTCTCGGTATCACGGAGGAACCATAGCATATCAATATCGTCCTTCGTTGGGCCGATCCGTGAATCAACGAGCTGTACTACAAGACACAGCTTGTCTATGTTCTGATTTTTGGTAAAATAACCGTCGGTGAGCATGGACCATTTTCTCTGCTCGGATGCGGTACGCTTTGCGTAGCCGTAGCCGGGGAGATCCACAAGATAGAGCTTGCGGTCTATGTCGTAAAAATTTATGGTGATGGTCTTACCGGGAGTGGCACTGACCCTTGCGAGAGATTTTCTCTGAAGGAGAGAGTTTACGAGGGAGGATTTCCCCACGTTTGATCTGCCGGCAAAGGCTATCTGCGGGAGCGCATCAACAGGAAACTGAGATGCAGCTCCTGCGGTGATCTTAAGATTTGCGTTGTGAAGATTCAGCTTCATAGTCCTGTACCTGCTTTATCTTTTTTCGCAGTATGCGTTCGGTGCGTGATGAGCTTCGGGAATGATGGGTGCGGATTTGATGTTGTCCGCATGACCGCCGTCGGATGCGGTATTTGCAAACTCATTCTTGGGAAGAAGTGCAAGCTCAAGCACCTCTGCTGCGGTCTTGCAAGGACTGAATGTAAGTCCAGCCCTTACATCGGGATCGATCTCGTCGATGTCACCTGTGTTATCATAAGGGATTATTACCCTTGTGACACCTGCGCTATACGCCGCAGTGGTCTTTTCACGAAGTCCTCCGATGGCAAGAACACGTCCGGTAAGTGTCAGCTCACCCGTCATTGCGATGTCGGAGCGGACAGCTCTGCCTGTGAGAGTGCTTACAAGGGATGTGAGCATCGTGACACCTGCGGATGGACCGTCCTTGGGAACGGCTCCCTCGGGTACGTGGATATGTATGTCGAGAGTTTTATAAAAATCCTTCGGTACACCGAGAGCATCCGCATTAGCTCTGATGTAGCTTACGGCGATCTTTGCGGATTCCTTCATAACATCACCGAGAGTTCCCGTAAGCTCAAGCTTACCCGTACCCTCCATGACGGCAGTCTCTATCTTCAGAATATCTCCGCCGACCTCGGTATACGCAAGTCCGTTGACAACGCCGACAAGATCGCAGTCATTCTTCTTTTCGTCGAGGAATTTTCTTGTGCCGAGATAATCTTTGATGTTATCCTTGGTAAGAGATACTCTCTTTGATTTGCCGTCGGTGATGATCTTTGCTGTTTTGCGGCAAACGTTTGCAATGCATCTCTCAAGATTACGTACACCTGATTCTCTTGTGTAGCCGTCGATCATCTCAAATATCGCATCGTCGGAGAATCTCACCTGACGGAGAGCAAGACCGTGGCGACGTACCTGCTTTGCAATAAGATGATCCTTTGCAATGTGGAGCTTCTCATTTCTTGTGTATGTGTGAAGCTCGATTATCTCCATACGGTCAATGAGAGGACGGGGAACTGTATCAAGAGTATTTGCGGTAGCAATAAAGAAGCAGCTTGAGAGATCCACGGGGAGCTCAATGAAATGATCGCGGAAGGTACGGTTCTGCTCGGGATCGAGTACCTCAAGCATTGCAGATGCGGGATCTCCGTGATTGTCTGCACACAGCTTGTCTATCTCATCAAGAAGCATGACAGGGTTGTTTACGCCGGCTTTTGTGAGAGCCGCAACGATACGTCCGGGCATAGATGCCACATATGTGCGTCTGTGACCTCGTATTTCAGCCTCGTCACGTACACCGCCGAGAGAAACACGTGCGTATTCTCTGTTCATTGCACGTGCGATGGATGCACCGAGCGAGGTCTTACCCACACCGGGGGGGCCTACAAAACAGAGAATCTGACTTCCGTGATCGGGACAGAGCTTTTTTACGGCAAGAAATTCAAGGATCCTCTCCTTGACCTTTTCAAGTCCGTAGTGATCTGCATTAAGTATCTTTTCCGCTTTCTTTATGTCAAGCTTATCCTGCGATGACTTCATCCAGGGGAAATCAAGAACGGCATCAAGGTAAGAACGGATGGAGGATGCTTCGGGAGAAGCAAAGGGAGAACGGGAAAGATGCGTTATCTCCTTCTGTACCTTTTCACGAACCTCATCGGGCAGAGGAGTGTTGTCAAGCTTCAGGTAATACTCGGCAACATCATCTCCGTCGGAACCGCCAAGCTCCTGTTGTATTACCTTCATCTGCTCACGAAGGTAATAGTCACGCTGATTCTCGTCTATCTGCTCACGTACCTTTTTGTGGATCTTTCCTTCAAGGCGAAGAAGCCTTGTCTCGCTCTCGATAAGCACGGCACATCTCTCAAGACGCTTCATGGGATCGAAATCGTCAAGTATCTGCTGCTTATCTTCAAGCCTTACAAAAATGTTTGCCGCTATGAAATCTGCCATAAGTCCGGGATTCTTAAGTGCGGCAACGGCAGTGATGATATCCCCGGAGAGAGAGGGCACATGATTTATCATGTTTGCAAGAGATTCAAGCACCTCTCTTGAGAGAGCCTCGACCTTAAGATTGCCGCTGTCCTCGGAGAGCTGAACGGTCTTGGTCATGATGTCTGCGGTATAATAAGGACCGTCATGATTTACAGAACAGACAGTTGCACGGCAAAGACCTTCTGCGATAACACGGAGGATCCCGTCGGGAGTGCGGAGAGTCTGTCTGATCTTTACGACCGTACCTGTGAGAAAGAAATCACCTTCTTCGGGTACCTCTATGGAAATATCCTTCTGACAGATCAGGAACAGAAGTCGGTCCCCCTTTTCGGAAGCCTCTGCTGCAGCGATGGAGAAATCTCGTTCCAGATCAAGATTTATGGGAATGGAGGGGAATGCCACAAGCCCTCGGAGAGGGATCATGGGCATTGAGGCTCTTTCAACTTTTTCTATGTAAGTGGGCATGTTTTCGTAGTATATCCTTTCGATTTCTGACAGCCGATCATATATGCATACAATACGGCATTATATAATAATTCATCTTATATTATAACACATTACTTCATTAAAATCTATACCATTGAGATAATTTTATGGCGGGAACGATAAATATTTTCAAAATATTCTTAAAATTTGCATCTTTGAGACATGAGACAACGAAGTAAAGATAACAGTTGAGATGTACCGTTGACAAAAACGGCATTATGAAGTAAAATATAATATTGGTGAGGTATACGGTTTTGCAAAACCAACCGTATAAATTGCCGCATAGATCACAGAGATCCGGGAGAAATAAAGTGTCTGATAAAAAGAAAAGACCTTCAAAAAAATTTGTGCGAAGCATAATCGTGTTTATAATAATATCGGCGGTAGTGCAGCTTGCGGCACTTGCTTTTATGACGCCGCAGGGACTTGGTGCCATATATCCGTACGTCCTTCACATGAGATCCGAGGAGATAAACACAGGTGATGCAGGTATCGGTGAATATTTTTCGCTGCATAGTGAAATAGAAGATGCGGGACTTGTGATCCTTTCGGTTGACACAGATGTAAAGGATTCCTATATCCTTGCGGCTGATTATCTGCGTTTTCTCGTGAAATTTATCAATGTTTCAAATGTAGCTTTATATATCCAGCAGATGAGAGTGAAGAGTATATCCGATGCTGCGGTGGCAGGAGATTATGTCAGCTTTGATAAAGCCTGTGATTCCCAGCGTGAGTTGAAGGTACTCTGTGATCAGATATACAGCTTTGCAAGCTCCGTATATACGATGAACAGCCGTCTTTCTCCGGATAAAAAGATCGGTATGGTTGGGATCAAAGGCCATTCCAAGCTCAATGATATCAAAAGCTCTCTTACGGCTGATCTGTATATAATACCGGGAGGGTCTACGGGAGATCATTTAGAGGTTCTTGATGCCAAAACGAACGAGGAGTATGCAGCTCTTTTCAGAAAGCATGAGGAGAAGCTTAAAGAAGTGCTCGGAAACAAATTTGATTATCATAATGAGCGCTGTGCTTTTGTAGAGGAAAATGCCATCGAGGAGAATTTTGCCCTGCGAAATCTTGCGAGATATGCACCTGCGGGGGAAAAAACGGTGTTTGCCGTGCTTCCCGAGGAGCTTCTTGGGAATAATTCGGTGTTCGTGAAAAAAGCGGAAGAGATATACGGTAAAGTGGTGGTCTGCAATACGGTATATTATGATTGTGTTACACTTGATGACGATAAAGCAGAGGCTTCGAGAAACGACGGTGACTATCCCGGTTTTTTTGACGGAATACGTATAGCTGAGGCGAAGAAGCTTGAAGGCTTCAGGCGCTATTATAAAAAAATCGTGAACAGCTTTTCCAGTGATGAGCTTGACGGTCGAATGGATCTTATAGGAGATACGGGGGAAAAGACGTTCTTCATAATAAGCGGCTCTGGTCCTGTGACGTATAACGAAGATCTTAGTGAAGAAACGGGTACCGTTGGCACTGTCAATGTTGCTCCGGGTTGATGGAGGTCATGTAAATGCTTGTCCATGAGGATAAAATTCTTGAGGATGCCGCAATGGGGGGAGAGCTGTGTATAGCAGTTCCCGTATCGGTATATATACCACTGCCAAATGGTGAGTGGGAGATTACCGCATACGAAAATGTGTGGGAAATTTGCATGGAGCATGAAGCAAAATACGGTGAAGATATTCTCAGCGATAGCTCCGTGAAAGAACTGTTTTCGAAAATTTCGCCTGTTGCGGATAAGATGGGATATACGGCTGACGAAAAGGAAAGCCGTGTTATAAGGGAATACCGTGTATCGTCACTTAACGAGGATATACTGAATTATTCAGACATGGCACAGATAGTACGGGATGAGTCGGAGATCCGTGGGCTTGAGTGTCCACTTCTGCATCCTCCGTGTCCCGATCCCGAGGATGAATGTGACGTTTGTGCTGTGGTCGTACGTGACGGTGTGATCGTTTCATGTGCAGGAGTTAACGATATATCCGACGATGATGCTGTAGAGATATTTGTTGAAACTGCAAAGGCATATCGTGGAAAAGGATATGGGAAAGCGGCTGTTGCAACACTTGTACGGCATTTGACTAACAGCGGTTATGCGGTTGCATACAATTGCGCCGACACCAACAAATCATCTTCTGCAATCGCAGAAAAACTAAACATGACGCTTGCGGGCAAACGGCTGTCTATAGTTTGCTTCGCAAAATAATACAAATGCAGAAAATCGAGAGGTACCTTAATATATGGCATTTGATGCAGGTATGCTTCGGTTCATACTTCATGAGATAGAGAGTGAACTGAAGGATGGAAAGATAGAAAAGATACATGAACCGGTTTCGGGTGAGATAGTATTTCAGATAAAGAAGGACGGTGTAAAGAGACTTCTTATAAATGCCGGATCCTCCGCACCGAGAATCTGTATCACAGATGAAAAAACCGAAAATCCCGCAAATCCGCCCATGTTCTGTATGCTCCTCAGGAAGCATCTGTCGGGAGGCAGGCTGTCTGAGGCGGTACAAGAGGGATTTGAGCGAGTTGCAAGATTTACATTTGACGTTTACGATGAGATGGGATATCCTACAAAGCGGCATATTTACGCAGAGATCATGGGCAAATATTCTAATATCATCCTTACTGACGATACGGGAAAAATACTTGGTGCCACGAGGATAGTGGATTTTTCGCAGAGCATCAAGCGGCAGATACTTCCCGGAATGAAATATGAGCTCCCGCCGCCTCAGGAGAAGACAGATATTCTTCTTGCTGATAAAGCGGAGATATGCAGAATTGTGGAGGGTGCCGACAAGGATCGAAGTGCCGCAAAATTTATTACATCATCGTTTATGGGGATTTCAGCGGGAAATGCTGCACAGATAGTATATGAGGCAGGCGCCGATCCTGATTCTGCAATCGCAGAAACAGGGGAGCGTCTCGCAGATTCACTTTCGGGATTTGCCGATATTCTTCGATCATACAGAGGGAAACCGTATCTTGTGAGAGATCACGACGGAGTTCCCGTTGATTTCTCTTTTGTGTCGCAGAGAAGGTACGGTCGTGATTTCACCGAGGAGGTGTGTTCATCCTTCGGAGAGCTTGTAACAAAGTTTTACAGAGAACGTGCGAGGGAGGAACGTCTTCGTCAGGGCGGTGCCGACATAATCAAGCTCCTTGCAAATGCAGAGGCGAGGATCGAGCGAAAAAGAGCCGTGCAGACGGAGGAGCTATTGGCATCGGAGGAGGCGGAGAAATTCCGTCTTTGGGGAGATCTTATCACTGCGAATATCTACCGTCTTAAAAAGGGATATGATACTGCTGTCGTTGAGGATTATAATACGGGAGAAATGGTTGAGATACCGCTTGATACCCGTCTTCCTCCTGCGGCAAATGCTCAGAAGTATTACAAAAAATATACCAAGGCTAAGACTGCAGGTGAGATGCTTCGCCGTATGCTTGATGAGTCTGCGGATGAGCTTTTGTACCTTGCATCGGTAAGAGATGCGCTTTCGAGAGCAGATACTGAGAAAGAGCTGTCCGAGATACGAAAGGAGCTGAGGCAGAGCGGATACGGCTCACGAGTGAAGTCGGATAAGGAAAAAAAGAATACCGTACCGTCGATCTTGCGATTTGAGACTTCGGGGGGGTATGAGGTCCTTTGCGGTAAGAACAATATTGCAAATGAGTATATCACTTTTCATCTTGCTGAACGTGACGATTGGTGGTTCCACGTCAAGAATCTGCCCGGTTCCCACGTTGTGATGAGATGTGCGGCCGACGATGATCCCCCGGAGAAGGATTTTAACGAGGCACTGACGATCGCTGCTGTTTATTCAAAGGCAGCGGAGGGTGCATCTGTGCTCGTGGATTACACAAAGGTCAGATACGTAAAAAAGCCTCCTGCATCAAAGCCCGGGTTTGTCACATATTCGAAGAATTGGTCAGCGACCGTAACTCATAATAAGACCCTTGCAGATTCGCTAATAAAAAAATAAAGGATCCCCCTTGTTTCCGATTCCGGGACAGGGGGATCTTGTCAATTTACTGTCATCTGTCATATACTTTATAGCACAGGCAAAGTATATGGGAGGTAAGAATATGATATGTATATCGGCAAAAAAGTCTATGACTCATGCAGTGAGAGCAAAGCGTGTTCTGGCAGCTGCGGGAATACCGTGTGAGATAGTAAATCTTGACGGTAATGTTACAAAAAAAGGATGCGCATTTGGAGTCAGTTTTCCATGCGGTATGACAGAAAAGGTTCAGTCGATACTTCATCGTTATGATCTTGACTACGGGGAGATCATCGGAAAATGAGTGATATGATATATTTTGATAATGCGGCGACCACATTCCCGAAACCGCCGACGGTAACAGAGGAAATGGTAAAATGCATGAGAGAAAGCTGCGGAAATCCGGGAAGAGGCTCGCATCCGCTTGCACTGGCGGCATCGGAGATACTTTATGAGTGCAGGGAGACAGCAGCTGAGATGTTCTCGGCAAGCTCTCCAGATAATGTGGTGTTTGTACAGAATACTACCTACGCACTGAATCTGGCAATGAAGGCATATATACCGAAGGGGACACATATCCTCATAAGCGATATGGAGCACAACGCCGTTCTGCGTCCTGCGGAGGAAATGAAAAGATGGGGGCATATCACTTATGATGTGTTTCCCACTCAGGGGGGACCTTCTCAAATAATCTCGGGAATTTCATGCCGTATACGGGATAATACTTCGGCGGTGGTCTGTACCCTCGCATCAAATATATGCAGTAGAAGATTGCCGTCACGTGAGATCGGCAAATTTTGCCGTGACAGAGGTATAATATTTATTGCAGACGGTGCACAGGCAGCAGGTCACAGGCGGATAAGCATGAAGGATGAGGGGATCGATGTGCTGTGTATCCCAGGGCACAAAGGACTTTACGGACCTCAGGGTATCGGAATGATGATAACAAGTGTAAAAGTACCCGGAAGGACACTTGTTGAAGGAGGCTCGGGCACAGATTCGCTGAGTCCGCTTATGCCGGATTATCTTCCCGACAGATTTGAGGCGGGAACGGTCAATACGCCCGGTGTGGCAGGTCTTCTCGAGGGGATGAGATTTGTCTCTGAGGTGCGCCCCGAATGTATAGATGCCATGGGAAAGGAGCTGTGGTACAGGCTTTACTCAAAACTATGCGGGGACAGAAGATTTGAGATATACGGTGACAGATGTCCCTCATCTGTGATGCTCATAAATAAAAAAGGCCGTGAGCCGTCGGAGATATCGGGATATCTTGCAAAATGCGGAATATGTACAAGAAGCGGACTCCACTGCGCTCCTCTTGCTCATAAGACCATTGGCACAGGTGAGCGTGGAGGAGTCCGCATAAGCTTTGGTGTGTTCAATACCGTGAAAGAGGTGGATATCCTCTGTGATGCTCTGCTCAGAGCGTGATCGGTCAATGGGACATATATATGCAAGGGAGGAACTTTTTGAAAAAAGTTTCTCCCTCAAGCTCGCTTGCGAGATTGTCGCTCCCTCTTCAAAAACTTTTGGATAAAAGACAAAAATAAAAAGCATTTTTGTTCAACCGGTGGTTGAAAACCTTCATCTGAAAAGTTATTGCAGGTCACGGTTCTCTATGATATACTCTAACCGAGCTCAAAAATAGGCGCCGACTTTATAGAAAAAGAAAGGTGTAATTGATTATGAATATCGGAAATAGAATAAAAGAACTGCGAAAACAACGTGGGATAACTCAGGAACAGTTGGCGGAGAGCATAGGAATTTCATTTCAGGCTGTCAGCAAATGGGAGAATAATATTGCGCTTCCCGATATTACCCTTACGCCCGTATTGGCAAGTTATTTCGGAGTATCAATGGATGAGCTGTTTGATTTCAGCTTAAAAGAGATCGAGTGTGCGGTTAAAGCCATAACAAATGAGGCATACAAATTCAGAGAAAGTGATCCGGCCGAGAGCAGAAGGATACTCGAAGAAGGGTTGAAGAAATACCCGGATAACGACTTGTTGCTCAATAATTTGTTGTATGTTTTGAACTACTCGGATGATCCCGATGAAACTATTGCGGTAGCCGGAAAGCTTATTGATAAAACACCACATTATGACGTGAGATTTGATGCTCTCCGTTTTCTTGCATACGCATATAAGGAAAAAGGAGATCTTGAGAGTGCCAAAGCTGCTATTGATCAAATACCCGAAATATATTTCACAAAATTGAGTGAGGTCGCCTATCTCTTTTCAGGGAAAGAAAAATTTGAAGCTGCCGAAAAACAAAAGTGGATATCATTTGAGGATCTCATTCAAATGATGTGGAAAATTGCGGAGTGCTATGAAGAAAACGGGGAAGTAGATAAAGCTGTAAAAGAAACGGAAAAGGCTTTGGAACTTGTAAAAATTATCGAAAATCCAAATTTTGATATTTATACGGAGTTCTTTGTGAAACAAATAAAGCGACTCACAAATTAATATTTTGATATACACAACAAAGTTCCCACAGACTGACGGTTTGTGGGAACTTAATTATTATAGTAAAACAAACGGTTTCACCAAGCCTTCTCCAGTGGGAGAAGGTGGCACGAGCTTGCTCGTGACGGATGAGGTGTCATATGCTAAACTTTTCACATATTCTCCAGCATATAGCAAACTATCTTTGCAAATCTCTCTACCGATGACAGTGACACCGTCTCCTCGGGGGAGTGCATATCAAGTATTACGGGCCCGAAGGAGATCATATCCATATCGGGTGCTTTTTGTGCCACGATCCCGCATTCAAGTCCTGCGTGGATCGAGACGAATTCGGCATCCATACCGAGAACTTCTTTTACGGCAGCTCCATAGATCGGGCGAACTGAGGATTCCTTTCTCATTGCCCATCCGGGGTATCTTCCGCGTGTTGTCAGAGTGCCACCGAAATCTGATACTACCTTGCCGACCATGCCGATGGCTCCGTCAAGCTCATCCTCATCGGATGAACGGCAGGACAGCGTTACTTTTATGCCATGCTCATTTGCATCAACAATTGCAAGATTCGCAGAGGTTTTGACGCAGTTTTCCATGCCGTCCTCCATTTTGAGTATACCGTTGGGCATGGAGAGCATTATGTCAAGAAGCTCTGTTCCGATGCATTTGCTCTCTGAAGGGACTGCCGTAACGGACATCCTTGCAAGCATATCCGCATCGCAAAGGTATTGGAGGCGATCGTCAGCAGCTTCGTTCAGCACATTCAGGAATGCTTCGGCATCATCCGTGCGGATAACTGCAACAGCAGACCTGGGAATGGCATTATCCTTGCTCCCGCCTTCAAATGAAACTACAGACAGGGAAGCACCTGCATCTTTGACTGCCGAAATACCTTTGGAAATAAGCTCTGCAAGCATTACAAGAGCATTGGCTCTGCGCTTGTCGATATCAGCACCGGAGTGACCTCCTGCAAGACCGTCAAGCGTTATTTTCAGGTCACGTCCCTGTATCTCAGGTGTATCAGAAGATACGGGGAATTCGGTGTCACATCTGACTCCGCCTGCGCAGGCAACTGTTGCAATGCCTTCACCCTCGCAATCGAGATTGAGATAGCGTCTGCCCTCAAGTGCGGCAAAATCAAATTTTCCTGCACCGATTAGTCCGATCTCCTCGGAAATGGTAAATACGCATTCAAGAGACGGATGCTTCAGTTCGTCTGAATCAAGCACGGCAAGTGCCATTGCCATACCGATCCCGTTGTCTGCACCGAGGGTAGTGCCGTTTGCACGGAGAATGTCTTCGTCATAGATAAGCTCAATGGGGTCGCACTCAAAATCGTGATTTGATGAGGCGATCTTTTCTGCGACCATGTCCATGTGATTCTGTATGACTACGGGGGCAGAATCGCTGCCGTTTGCAGCTTTTTTAATAAGCACATTACCCGCATCGTCCACGTGGTGCTCAAGTCCGCGTGATCTTGCGAATTCCGTAAGGTATTCTATAACTCCCCCTTCGTTTCCGGATGCACGGGGGATCCTTGATATTTCTTCAAAAAAGCGAAGTACGCCTGAAAGCTCGGGATATGACATAATATGCTCCGTTTCGTTTATTTTTGTAAATGATACCACATGAAGATTTCAAAGTCAACGAAAAGTGGTGTTTATGTTATAATTTTATCCCGAAAAATCAAGAAAAACTCATAAAAATTTGTGTTTAGGTATATCAATTTGAGAAAAAGTGTGATATAATGTATTGATAAAAAATACAGGAGGCAGATATGGGTATTCTTGATGTGTTCAGACCGGGCGGACATCCGTATACATCCGGGGTGATCCTTGCGGCAGGTTCGGGAAGCCGTTTTTCCGATGTTGCGGGACAAAAACAGAATACGGTTCTTTGCGGAATGCCCGTTGTCGCAAGGACGATTGCGGCGTTCGAGAGCTGTCCTCTGATCGATGAGATAATCATTGTTTGCCGTGAGGAGGATGTTGCTTCATACAAAAGCTTTCCTGAGGAATACGGATTCGGAAAGATAGCAAAGGTGATCCCCGGCGGCAAAGAGAGAATGGATTCCGCAATGGCAGGAGTTGATTCGATCAATGATAAATCAAAATTTATTGCCGTTCACGACGGAGCAAGGTGTCTGATCACTTCGGAGATGATAGAAAAGACACTTCGTGCGGCGTACAAGGATGGTGCTGCTGCTGCAGGACATCCGTCCACGGATACCGTAAAATATACCGAGGACGGACGTACTATCCTTGAGACCGTGGATCGTACAAAGGTGTGGCTTATCGGTACTCCGCAGGTGTTCATGGCCAATATGTACAGAGCCGCCATCTATATGGCGAAGAAGGACGGTGCTTCGGTTACGGATGACTGTATGATGGCAGAGCGTCTCGGCTTTAAGGTGAGCCTTGTGGATGTCGGCGGTGAGAATATCAAGATAACGAATCCTGAGGATATATATATTGCCGAAGGAATACTCAGACGTCGGGAGGATATGGGTAGATGAGGATCGGACACGGGTATGACGCTCACAGATTCTGTGAGGGAAAAAAGATGGTGCTCGGTGCCACCGAGATCGAATGTGAATACGGTTTTCTTGCTCACTCAGACGGAGATGTGCTTCTACATGCGGTATCCGATGCGCTTTTCGGTGCTGCGGGAATGCGGGATATTGGATATCATTACCCGGATACATCCGAGGATTTCAAGGGAGCAGACAGTGCGGTGCTTGCACGTGACTGCGCCGATAAGGTGAGAGATGCGGGGTTCGGTATAGATTATGTGGATGTTACCGTGATAGCACAGTATCCGAAGCTGTCGCCTTATATTGAGGAGATGCGAAAAAATACGGCATCAGCAATAGGCGTTGACGTATCAAGAGTTAACATAAAGGCAACGACCGAGGAAAAAATGGGCTTTACGGGCCGTAAGGAAGGCGTGAGAGTTCACGCAGTATGCATTCTTTCAGAATAAAAATCCGACGCCACAGGGAGCGTCGGTATATAAAGCACAGAACATGACAGCATAGGTTCACATCCTTTTCGTTAAACGTCTTTCTGCCCTGTATCTGTGCGGATCTAGCGGTAGGACCGCTGATATTAGGATATGCCGATCCTTTAGGGATGACACCGAAGGCGGCTCGTCCGAGAAATTCAAAAATGGAGATTTTGTTATGGAAATGAAAATTTGTCCCTCAGTTTTGGCGTGCGATATGCTGCATCTTGAGGATGAGATAAAAAAAGCAGAAAAGGCAGGTGCCGATATTTTCCATCTTGACGTGATGGACGGTGTTTACGTACCTAACATGAGCTTCGGCTTTGATGTGATAAAGAAGATCGGTACCGTTACAGACCTTCCTCTCGACGTGCATATGATGACAGTTCAGCCTTGGAAATACTTCGACGTTCTTGCGGCGGCAGGTACGTGGAATGTGACATTCCATCTGAATCTGCTTGATGAAGCAGGTACAAGACAGGCGCTAAAGGATATTCATTCTCTCGGAATGAAGGCGGCGCTGTCAGTGAAGCCGAAGGAAAGTGCGGATCTTCTTCTGCCTTACTATGATCTCATGGATATGGCACTTGTCATGACTGTTGAGCCCGGCTTTGGCGGTCAGAAGTTCATGGAGGATATGCTCCCGAAGGTCGGTGCTATAAGAGCTGCGGCAGGAAAGGATTTCCCCGTGCAGATCGACGGAGGTATCGGACTTGGTACCGCCGGTAAGGCTGCTGCGGCAGGTGCATCAATGTTCGTTGTTGGAACAGCATCCTTCGGTGCACCGGATATGGCTAAGGCTGTTGCCGATATCAGAAGCGAGGCAGAAGCGGCATTCGTGTACTGATAATACAGTTAGCTCAAAAACGCATTTTGATAATTACAAAAAGAAAGGGGTGTGATAACCATGACGGAAAAGATCATGGACCAGATCGAAGAACTTTTTGAAAATAAGGATTACGCATCCCTCAGGCGTATTATGGAGGATGAAGAACCGGCGGACGTTGCTGCGGTTCTGAATGAGGTTCGCACGGAAGAAGCACTACTTCTTTTCCGCATAATCCCGAAGGACCTTGCGGCGGAGACATTTGTCGAGATGGACTCGGATCTTCAGCGTTCCTTCATCGAGAAATTCAGTGACCGAGAGATCACGGAAATGCTTGACGAGATGTTCGTGGACGATACTGTCGATATCATCGAGGAGATGCCTGCGAACGTGGTTAGACGAATCCTTGCGAATTCATCCCCCGAAACGAGATCACAGATAAATCAGATCCTTAAATATCCCAAGGATAGTGCAGGCTCAATTATGACGACGGAGTTTGTGGAGCTCCGACCTCACACTACAGTTGAGGAGGCTTTTGAGCGTATCCGTGTAACGGGACTTGATAAGGAGACTATCTACACCTGCTACGTGACCGATGACAGCCGTGAGCTTATTGGTGTCGTTACCGTAAAGGATATGATCCTCGGCGGAAACGGAGTAGAAGTCGGCGATATTATGGAGACATCCATCATATCCGCAGATACTCACATGGATAAAGAGGAAGTCGTAAAGCTTCTTGATAAATATGATTTTCTTGCTCTTCCCGTGGTAGATACCGAGGGACGACTTGTAGGTATCATAACCTTCGACGATGCGATGGACGTCATGAGGGAAGAGGATACCGAGGATATGGAGAAAATGGCAGCGATCACACCTACGGAAAAGCCTTATCTCCGTACAGGGATCTTTGAGACATTTTTCAGCCGTGTGCCGTGGCTTCTTCTGCTCATGGTGTCGGCAACTCTTTCAAGTAATATTCTTCTTCATTATGAAAGCGCACTTGCCGTACAGGCAGCCCTCACTGCGTATATTCCCATGATAATGGGTACGGGCGGTAATGCGGGAAGTCAGGCATCCGTAACGATCATCCGAGGACTCTCGCTGGGTGATATTGAGATGAGAGACATTATAAGGGTAATCTGGAAAGAGATACGTGTATCTGTGCTTTGCGGTATTACTCTTGCGGCGGTGAATTTCGGAAAAATGATGATCTTTGACGGTGTCGGAGTTCTTGTTGCGGCGGCTGTCAGCGTTACTCTTGTGCTTACTGTGATCATCGCAAAGGTCGCAGGCTGCTCACTTCCCATAATCGTAAAGAGGATCGGACTTGATCCGGCAGTAATGGCAAGCCCGTTCATAACGACTATCGTTGACTGTATCTCACTTCTCGTCTATGTAAATGCAGCAGGACTTATGCTTTCATAAGTGTGGTTGTGTCTTGACAAAACGTGTGAATGATAATATAATTGATAAGGCAAATGATGCCAAAATAAAGGGTGACTTCGGAGGGAATTATGTATATCGGAATCGATCTCGGAACAACGGGCTGTAAGGCTGTATTATACGATTCCGAGGGCAGTGTCCTCTCTGAGTTTAATAAAGAATATTCCCTCATTTGCAGGGATGGCCTCGTTGAACAGGACGCCGAGATGTGGTGGAGCCTTGTCACCGAGGCGCTCCTGTTTGTGACAAAGGAGCATGGCGGTGACGGTGTGAGGGGAATTTCCGTCAGTACTCAGGGGATCGCTGTGGTTCCCGTGGATGCAGAGGGACACACTCTTGCCAATGCAATAAGCTGGCTGGATG
>SVQM01000098.1 GCA_015065335.1 Oscillospiraceae bacterium
AGCTCTCATTATTCAAAAGTTTTTGAAAAGATAGGGGTTCGGGGGAAGAAAAACTTTTTTCAAAAAGTTTTCCTTCCCCCGGAAGCTTTTTATATTTATTACAATTTATTTCAAAAGTCTCGCTTCATCAAGAGCTTCGTGTATCATTCTGCCTGCTGCAAGAGTACGGATCGTATCACGTGAACGCTTTCGTCCGAATTCCACGGCAACTGAACGCACACCCCTCTCTGATGCCACACCAATGCATACGTGACCGCAGGGAGTGTCTCCATCATCACCGGGTCCTGCAACACCTGTAACCGATACGGCTATATCGGCAGAATAAAGCCTACGTGCTCCTTCAGCCATCTCACGTGCGCACTCCTCTGAGTACACGCCAAGCTCCCGTATCGTTTCATCAGATACACCGAGCACCGCTTTTTTAGATGATACCGCATAAGTAACTGCACTTCCGCAAAGCACCGCAGATGAGCCTGCAACATCTGATACAAGCTTTGACGCAAGACCTCCCGTACAGCTTTCCGCAAATGCCACCGTAAGTCCATGTTCCTTCAATTCCTCTACAAGGACTCTTGCAGCCGCAGTTCCCTTACCGGGGATCACCCGATCAAGAACGGCATACACATATCTGCCCGCATCGGTCAGCTTTATTTCATCCACAGTCCTTTGGCACATAGCCTCAGCCTCTTCTTCCGTAGCTGCCGCCGCAGTAACTCTTATACGCACCTCACCCGGATCGCAATACGGTGCAACGGTAGGATTCTCCTGATCCATGAAATCACGGAGAAGCGTCTCTGCTGAGGATTCACCGATACCGTACATATGGATATTTCTGCTCACTAGTACTTTTCCCGAACGACGTGAGAGATAAGGGATCACGTGCTCCTCCGCCATCCTCTCAAATTCGCTCGGTGGCCCCGGCATGAGTATCGCCAGTTTTTCACGACCGTCTCTGCCGATCCCGTGAACCGCAAGTCCCGGTGCCGTTCCTGCAGAATTTATAAACACATCCGCACCCTCGGGCACCATAGCCTGACGCCTGTTATTCTCCGTCACGGTGATACGACCGAGATCTGCCATGTACTGTCGGATATGCTCCATCGCTTCGTCATTAAACAAAAGTGAAAGTCCGAAATACTCCGCAGTGCACTCTCTTGTAATATCATCACAGGTAGGACCAAGTCCACCTGTCAGAAACACCGTATCACATCTTGAAAAAGCCGAATCAAGCTCAGAGAGTATCCTCTCTCTGTTATCCCCGACGACACTCTGTCTGTAAACGGATATTCCGAGCATTGCAAGGGCTCTTGAAAGATACGCCGCATCGGTATTTATTATATCTCCAAGAAGAAGCTCTGTTCCAACGCTGATTATCTCAGCGGCAGTTGCAGTTATCATAGCCTGCCTCCAATGAATAAATTTTCAGTCGACATCATTCGTGGATTAAATCGTAATTTTTGGAATATAATATAAACAGCGTCCTTTGTCCGGAATGAAGTGCTTCGGGTATGTGCGATCGACCACGCCGGGATCGTACATTTTTGCGGCACTTCATACGGACAGCGGCGCCTTTTTATTTCAGCTTAACCTCAAATCTCTTATTGCACTTGGGGCATCTCACCGTGTGCTCACCCGATCTTTTAGGCAGTCTTATCACCGCCTTGCACTCGGGACATTTTTTGAAAACGTGAGTTTTGCGGTCACGGTATTTTGCCTTTGCCACAACATACTTTCCCTTGAATATTCCGATGAATTTCTTAAATTTCCTGTTTTCAGCTCTTCTTTTGTCTGTATTTCTCGACATAAACCTGAATATGGCAATAACGAGTATAACAGCACTGAGGGTATTCAGTATCCACGCAACTCTGTAAAAACCGAATACAGAAAAAATAACACGTGCGACACATAAAACGATTATCACACCGAAGGACCACCAATAAAGTGTATCCGCACCGTATCTGCCGTACATAAATGCGGCAAGCTTATTTCTGAAATTACTCATCATTTCACATCCTTTCCGTCTGTAATAATTATATGCCTCTTTTCTCTTTCCTTCAAGTAAAAAGTTCTCTCTTTCGGTTAAATAATTATGAATAATAATAAATATTACAAATACGAAATAAATGCTTATAATTCTTGTGATACAATGCAGATAGTAAAAAACACCGAAAGGCAGATATGAGATGGGAAAGATATCAAAAAACGGGCTCGATGCATCAAAAACCGATATAGCATTCATCGCACAACATGCTGAGCTTGCCGAACAATTCACAGGACTTCTTGAGCTTACACAGATATATAATTCAGCCATAAAGGAAATCTCGACAAAGCTGGAGATACTGAATGATCAGTTCAAGATCAAACACTCTCATAACCCAATAAGATATATAGAATCACGTGTCAAAAGTCCGCGAAGCATAATTGAAAAATGCCGTCGCAAAAATATTGAGCTCAACCCCGCTGACGTAGTGGAGAATGTGTTTGATATTGCCGGTATTCGTGTGATCTGCTGTTATATCGATGATATATACAGCGTAGCGGATATGCTTCTCTCACAAAATGATATTACCCTTATAAGAAAAAAAGATTACATAAAATCGCCCAAGGAAAACGGATATCGCAGTCTGCATCTTGTTATAAGGATCCCGATTTTCCTGGCAGACAGAGTTGAGATGGTCCCTGCTGAGATACAGATACGCACTGTTGCTATGGATTTTTGGGCAAGTCTTGAGCATCAGCTCAGATACAAATCCAAGAGTGGCTATATCACCGAGGGTATTTCCCGTGAGCTGAAGGAATGTGCCGAAGATTCCGCAGAGCTTGATCTAAGGATGCAGGATATTTACAGACGGCTGAACTCTCAGATATGACAGCATAAAAAAGTCCTCCCGGTCATACAATGATGTGGGAGGATTTCTTTATGCTAAGACGAATATTTTGCGGCATTCTTGCCGTCGTTACCCTTTTAATATCTCAGACCTCTTGCGAGAAAAATGACACCGCATCGCCTACAGATTACCAAAGCTCTGTAAAAAGTGCAACTGTATCATTTGATTACGGAGTTACATCATACTCGGCAGATATCTCATTTGACGGAGACATCCCCACTGATAAAGAAAAGCGCAGATCGGCAACCGTATCCTTTACTTCCCCTGATGAGGTAACGGGACTTGTGTTGAAATATACCGAAAGCTCGACATCCGCTTCCATTGGAAAAATATCTCTCGATCTCCCGAAAAACACAGGAAACGAGATATATTATGCAGTAAGGCTTTTCTCCATGTATCCCGATGAGCTATATGAAAGTAATGCAGAGCTTGCAAAATTCAGAGCCAATGTCTTCGGGGCTGAGATAACGTTTGAGATATTCTTTGACGAAGGTGTCCCCTCATCAGCAAACATCAGATGGGATAACGGACAGATAAAAGTGTCAAAGATCACACTGACATAAAAAAGATCGGGAAGCCGTAACGGTTTCCCGATCGCAGTATTTATCTGGAGAGCTTTGCAACAACAGTTGCTTCCTTATTGTAATAAGCGAGCTTCTCAACCACTCTGTTTACAGTCTCAAAAATGATAACTGTTTTAGAGCCGTCCTTTTCGGTAAAGAGAGCGAAGTAGATATCATCGTTCTTATGAACACTGGAACGGAAGTCGATAGTGTTCTTAACATCAGCCGCTGCATACTTATCCTTGTACTCATCGGTGTAAGGAGCAAAGAGATCTGCTTCCTTCATTGAACGCTCGTAAACAACGTATCTTGTGTCCTCATCCTTCTTCTTCTTATCCTTTACGATCTCAAAGGAGATAACGGTCTGAGGAGTCTTATCCATGGACACGTTTGTGGTGAAGATGGAATACTTACGGTCAAAGTTGCAGATGGCTCTTGTACCGTGGTAAGCCATAAGGAATACGGGAGCTGCAAGACCTACACCTGCCATTGCAACAAGTGCAAAGCTATCAATAAAGATGCTCATTGCAGCAAACACAGCAGCAACACAAACAGCAATAAACAGATAGATAAGGATCTGACCGATAAAATACTTACCCTCTTTTTTCTGGGTAACAACGTAGTCAATAGCTACGCCTTGTCCATTATGCAGAGCATAATCTTTGATGAACTTCATAGAGAAAACTCCTTTTATGTAAATATAGCTTTTACATTATATCACAGCAGTACCATAATTTCAAGAGTGAATTAAATTTTGTAACAATTGTTTTTGCGGGAAGACATATTGCATAAATTTCATATATGATATATAATATACTAAGATAAATCGAAAGGAAGCAAAAGGAATGACACAGAATTTCAGCGGTATGACAATTGCTCTTATCGGTGCCGGAGTATCTAACACTCCCCTTGCCGAATTTTTCACCAAAAAAGGAGCGATCGTCACTGTAAGAGATAGAAAGGCTGAGGATGAACTCGGTGAGGAGCGATGCCGTTCCATACGAAGCACCGGTGCTCTGCTCATTTGTGGTGAGGAATATCTGTCTGATCTCACTGAAGAGCTTGTTATTCGTTCTCCCGGTATTCGTCATGATATTCCCGAATTTGAAGCTGTTAAGGCTCGCGGTGGCAGAGTAATTACAGAGCTCGGGCTGTTTCTTGAAATGAATCCTGCCAAGGTTTTTGCAGTAACGGGAAGTGACGGCAAATCCACTACCACTACTATTACATCAATTCTTCTTGAGCGTGGTATCATGGGTACAGGAAAAGCTTATCTCGGCGGAAACATCGGAGAGCCTCTCCTACACAGGATAGACGGCATGACCGAGAACGACAGAGTTGCTGCCGAGATCTCATCATTTCAGCTCATGGATGCGGATTTCAAGGCGGAATCTGCCGTTATTACAAACATATCTCCGAATCATCTTAACTGGCACACCGGAATGGATGAATACATAGATGCTAAGAAGATCGCACTTCGCCATGCAAAACGTGCCGTACTGAATTACGGATGTGAGATCACACGTGAGATCGGACTCTCTCTTGACTATCCGGTTACCTGGTTCTCACGTGATCCTATCGATAATGTTCCCGAAAAGGATATGCGCATTTTCCCTGAGGATGGTGTGATTACATTGTTCCGTCACGAAAATGCTCCCGAAAAGATACTTCCTCTTGAGGATATCCTGCTCCCCGGAATGCACAATGCGGAAAATTACATGGCTGCTATCGGTGCAACTCTCGGGTATGTATCATATGATGACATTCGAGATGTCGCATCAACCTTCGGCGGAGTAAGGCACAGACTTGAGCTTGTCCGAAGTATTGGTAATGTCAATTTCTACAACAGCTCCATTGATTCAAGTCCTACAAGAACTGCAGCAGCACTTTCCGCTATTCCTAACAGAGATCTGTACCTTATTTGCGGAGGTTATGACAAGAATATCCCCTTTGAACCCCTTGCAGATGCCGTTATCGGTTGCGGCAATGTTAAAACTCTTGTGCTCACCGGTGCTACGGCTGACAAGATAAAAGATGCCATGATCGCTCATCCTGGTTTCACTTCAAGCGGAATTGAGCTTTTGTGTGAGCCTGATTTCACATCTGCAGTTATGCGTGCTTCCTCATCTGCTATGGATTCCACCGGCTGTAGATGCAAAGCCGTTCTTCTTTCCCCCGCTTGTGCCAGCTTTGATGCTTTTGCCAACTTTGAAGAACGAGGATACCGTTTCTGTGAGATCGTCAGAAATATATAATTGCAAAGATATATAATTGTAAAAAAATACCGCCCTCACGGGCGGTATTTTAAATTGCATACAAACAATTACTCAGCAGGGGTCTCGGGATCAGCAGGGTCCTCGGGATCTGCAGGAGTCTCGGGATCTGCAGGAGTCTCGGGATCTGCGGGATCCTCGGGATCTGCAGGAGTCTCGGGATTTGCGGGAGTCTCGGGATCTGCAGGGTCCTCGGGATCTGCGGGAGTCTCGGGATCTGCAGGAGTCTCGGGATCTGCAGGATCCTCGGGATCTGCAGGAGTCTCGGGATCAGAAGGGATCTCGGGATCCTCAGGAGTCTCGGGATCTACAGCACCGGGGCCTAAGGTAACATCCCACTTAGCGATGTACTTGAGCATGAGAGATACATCAGTAAGGTTGATCTTTCCATCAGCATTTACATCTGCAAAGGTCTCATCGATCTCAACTTCCCACTTAGCAATGTACTTAAGCACGAGAGATGCATCGTTAAGATTGATCTTATCATCGCCGTTAGCATCACCATAGGGAGCGAATACAGGAATAACTTCACCCTTGATGACCATTGCCTCACAAGACAGACAGTAAGTGTCACCGGTGTAACCCTCTGTCTCTCTTGTAGCCTCTACGGCATCACGGATCTCGGTCTCACCTACGTGAGTCTCGCTATCCACCTCACCGTACTCATTTCCGCATACGTCACAAACGGCCTTAGCGATACAAGTAGCACTTCCGCCGGTATGTCCAAGTGCGGGGATCTCTGTGCAAGTTGTATAGCCACAAACGGTACAACGCTCACCTGCATCACAACCTGCTTCCTCGCAAGTAGGATCTTTTGCCTCAACGGCCTCAAGTGTATGTTCGATTACATCTACAATATCCTGTGCTACGAGAACTTCACCACATACTGAGCAGTGACTACCTTCGGTAAGTCCTGTCTCGGTACAGGTGGGCGCTACTGCCTCATCGATAGCCTCGGTATGTCCAAGTGCGGGGATCTCTACATACTCGGTGTAGTCGCATACGGTACAGAACTCGTATGCATCCCAACCGATCTCGGTACAGGTAGGTGCCTTTGCAGGAACACACTTGTTGATGTGTCCAACAGCATCAATGATCTCCTGTGCTACGAGAACTTCACCACATACTGAGCAGTGCTTACCTTCGGTAAGTCCTGTCTCGGTACAGGTGGGTGCTACTGCCTCATCGATAACCTCGGTATGTCCGAGTGCGGGAAGCTCAATATAAGTTGTGTAATCACAAATTACGCAATACTCATATGCATCCCAACCGATCTCAGTACAAGTGGGTACTTTTGCATCAGCAGTCTTGGTAACATGTCCGGTTGCAGGAATCTCTACCTGTGCTACAAGCACTTCACCACATACTGAGCAATGCTTACCTTCGGTAAGTCCTGTTTCGGTACAGGTTGCGGGAACATATTCATCGATAACCTCGGTATGTCCGAGTGCAGGAAGCTCTACACAAGTGGTATAATCACATAAAGTACAATACTCATATGCATCCCAGCCGATCTCGGTACAGGTGGGTGCCTTAGCCTCGGCAGCAACTATATCATGTCCGGTTGCGGGAATCTCAACATAAGAGGAATACTTACACTTTGTACAAGTGATATAATCATTCCAACCTATCTCGGTACAAGTTGCAGCCTGTCCGGGATGGGGAACTGCATCGTGACCGGTAGCAGGAATATATTCGATGGTAGAATAATCACACTTTGTACAATACTCGTAATCATTCCATCCTTTTTCGGTACAGTTAGGCGCCTTTGCTGCGCAGGTAACGATATTATGTCCGGTTGCAGCTTTAAAATCATCAGCATATGAATGTCCGCAAACGGAGCATACATACTTTGTGTAGCCATCAGTTTCGCAGTCAGGTACGATCAGAGAAGCTGAATACTTATGTCCTGTCGCAGGAAGCTCCTTGTAGGTAGTGTAGGAACACTCGGTACAAGCCTCATAAGCATCCCAACCCTTTTCGGTACAAGTGGGAGCCTGTCCTTCAAACTGATTGAGGGTATGGGGAATTACACCGATTTCATTGTAAGTGTTGTAATCACAATCATTACAATACTCATATGCATCCCAACCGATCTCGGTACAGGTGGGAGCTTTTGCCTCTACCTGAACGAGGTCGTGACCGTTAGCTGCAAACTCGTCGTAAGTGCTGTAATCACAATTATTACAATACTCATATGCATCCCAGCCGATCTCGGTACAAGTGGGATCCTTTGC
>SVQM01000004.1 GCA_015065335.1 Oscillospiraceae bacterium
AAGAGAGAAGCTTTCCTGCTGTTGCAAAAGCGGATCTTGCCTCATCGGTATCCCATATGCCATCCTTGTAATTCATGCAGTCATTAAAGAATTCGATCCCGCCTGATTGCGCAAGAAGGGCATACATGAGCGAATCCATATAGCCTGCTGTGGGATAAGTGAAGAGGTAGATTCCCTCAGCCTTTGCCTTGTCTCCAAGCTCCCACATTTCCGTCCATGTTTCGGGTACCTTCCAACCTTTTGCCTTAAAAAGTCCTGCATTGTAGAAGAGACCGCATGGACTGTAGAAGATAGGCGCAAGATAAGTCTTATCATCAGAATAAGGATTGGTAGCTGATGTGCTTGTGAAATTCTCCAGGAGCTTATCGCCAACTTTGTTTTTTTCACCGGGGATAGTTCTGTCTTTAAGATCGGAAATGTCTGTCAGTGCGTTTTCCTTTATCATGGTTTCAGTAAGTCCCGCAGGTCTGCCTGTTGCGAGATATACAACGTCGGGGTAATCTTTTGCCTTGATTTTTGAGCCTATCACATCTTCGATATTCTTATCGATGGTCAGCTCAACTTCAACGCCTTCATAGACATCCTCAAAATCCTCGCATATCTCACGCCATACATCAGCACCGTAAGCTGATTCAAGAGCTGCCACTTTTATTACAGTCTTTTTTCCGTCTGTATTACCGTTGGCGTCATTAGTGACCTCACCATCCTTACCACCGCTTCCGCAGGATACGATAGAAAGCATTAAAGCAAGTGAAAGAAATAAACTACTTAATTTTTTCATTTTTATGATCCTTTATGCATTTACTTTTGAAATTTCAAGCGCGTTTATAACGTCCTTCAACGTCTCAGCCGATGCTCTGAGACGTCTGTTCTCGTCATCGTTCAGAGGTATATCGAGAACATGAGTTATACCTTTTTTGCCGATGACAGCAGGAACACTTATACACAGATCCTCAAGTCCGTAGTGTCCGTCTACAAGTGTAGATACGGGAAGTATGGTATTCTGATCCTTGATAATAGAGGTAACAATTCGTAGTGTCGCTTGTGCTATGGCATAATAAGTGGCACCCTTGCCCCTTATTATCTCATATGCACTGTTCTTTACATAATCATAGATGCCGTACAGATCCTCGTATCTGCCACAGTTATCGCAGATAGGGAAGTAATCCTTAAGGTCAAGACCGGAGACATTTGCACTACTCCACACTGCAAGCTCTGAATCTCCGTGTTCACCTATGATAAACGTATGCACATTTCTGCTGTCTACGCCGAGACGTTCTCCCACGAGAAATTTGAGCCTTGCAGTATCGAGAACGGTACCGGAGCCGATCACACGTGAAGGAGGAAACCCGGAAACCTTAAGTGCAACATAGGTCAGAACATCAACGGGATTAGATACCATGAGGATAATACATTCCTTATTGACTGAAGCAATTCTTTCAACTACAGAGGTAGTTATTTTTGAGTTTCTTTGTACAAGATCGATCCTTGTTTCTCCCTCCTTCTGATTTGCTCCGGCGGCAACGATAACGATAGCGGCATCCTCCAGATTAGTATAATTACCTGCATATATCTGCATTGGAGCGATGAAAGGAAGACAATGATTTAGGTCCATTGCTTCACCTTTTGCTTTTTTCTCATCAATATCAATGAGAACGATCTCGGAAAAAAGACTGCTGCTCATAAGTGTGTATGCAATAGTAGCACCTACGAAACCACATCCAACTATACCGATTTTTTGCTTATTCATAATATGATTCCTTCCGTATTGTTTTTCATAGTATGGAATATGAAATACAAAAATATACATACAAAAAACTGTTATGGTATTAGCCATAACAGTTTTTATAGAAAATTTATTCAAATATAAGCTCGCCCTTATCGTTTTGGTATGCAGATGTGAATGTCATTGAGCCGCCGTATCCTCCGATGGCATTGAATCCTGTAAATATTACTTTGTCTTTCCAGATAGCACCCTTAGGCACGCTTGAACAGGGGATCACACGCTCATCGGGGATGATCCAATCCTTGAATGCGGTCCTTGAATACATATAGTGCGCTTTGCCTCGTATGCTTCCGAGGATGTAATAGTAATCTCCGTACTTGAAGCAATCGGGACATTCGGGCTGCTCGGGATCGTCGGAAATGTAGACGGGATCGTTGAGTTCTGTCCAGTTAACAAGATCCTCAGAGGTCAGATGTGCAAGGCATCCTCTGTCTTCGGGCATATAAGTAGTTGTAACGAGCATATGAAAGATCCCGTTCTCGTCCATTATAATCTTGGGATCTCTTGCGGTGGGCCCGTGAAAATTTTTGGAGAGGGTAACGGAAAAGTCGGGATCTTTTTCAAAGTGATATCCATCGTGAGAGATGCTTCTGTGTACTGATGCAGGAGAGTTGTTATTGAATCTTTCTTCGTAGAAATCATTGTTGCGTACAGTATAATAGAGATAGTGAACACCGTCGTGCTTGATCCATGATCCCGTGCAGATAGAGGCTTCACTTTGATCTGTGATCTCTACAGCCAGTGGATGTATCTGCCAGTTAATGAAATCATTCGTGGAGATATGTGCCCACTGATGCGCACCGAGGCTCCATTTACTTGAATGATGACGTCTGTCCTTGAGATATAGCACATGATATCTTCCTTCATCGTAGAAGGGCATACAGTCTCCGACGAAAACGTTTTCTTCCGGATGCCAACCCTCGGCATTTGTGAAGGTATCGATAATTGTCGGTTCATCCTTTTTTGTGTATTCGTAAAGCTCTGCTTTGACCTCAAAATCTCCCGTAATAATATCGTCTATATCGTAAAATCTGTTGCCTGCAGGCCATTCTTCATCGCAGAGTTTCCCATTTATCCAAAGCTCGTTTCTGAATGACATAAGTATCATTTCAACTGAATCTCCCCCATTTGCGGGAGATATGAGAGTGAGAGGACGCTCGTTGAAATCGTATCGGATAAGACACATCAGATACCCATTTTCAAAAACGAGCTTCAAAGCCTCCACATCGTTTTTCATTGATACAACAGAGGAATTCTTATCCGGTATTTTAAAAGAAAGTTTGATGAAGTTATTCATATAGTCACCTCGCAGTTAATTATAGTTTATGTATTTCGATAATGCGTGTATATCTTCAAGATAGCCTGCAGTGAGGGCAGAGAACAATGCAGTACCGGTAGCGGCTTCTTCACACCCTGAAGTTACCCGCACCGGAAGAGAGAACATATCCGATATTACATCCTTAAATATCTCTATCCTTTGTACTGCATTACCTGATGCCACGACTGTGGTTTTGTTATTGACCATACCCTCAGCATACTCGTAAAGCTCACGGCAGATACCGTTTATAAATCCAAGTGCAAGAGCCCCCGGAGTGAAATTTGTGTCAGTGATACCGAGTATTGAACCGGTGATGCTTGTATCACTGCGCTTTCCCTTAAAAAGGGTGTTGACAGTAAGAGCAGGGATTTTATTAATGTACGCATCTTTTGCAAGTTCATTTATGATATCATACTGCGAGGATGTATCGTTTTTTGCGGATCTGATATATGAACGGAAGAATTTTTCCAGCAGTGCGTAAGCTGAGCCTCCGCACAGAGCAGCACCGCATACGATATATTTATCCTTGACAAGCGGACGGATCTCAAGATCATTGTTTACTTCAAGGGTATCGGTTACGGCAGATATCTGGCTGCCCGTACCGATGTTCACAAGAATACTATTGTCGATATCTTTAACGGATCCGAGATAACTTGCCTGGTTATCGCCTATTGCAACTGAGACAGCAGCTGTGCCGTAATATCCTGTTATGAGATAATCGTCGGTGACTTGAGGTATATGAGGTATGTTTATACCAAGCATATTTATTTTGTCAGTCTTAAAACAGCATTTTTTAAGATCGAAAAGTCCAAAGCTGTTTGCAACGGACGAATGTATAACAGGAGTAGTACTGCCTGTCAGCTTTATTGCTACATAATCCATAATACTGCAGAAGGAATAGGCATTCTCCGGGACACGATCATTATGATGATCATAGAACAAGGTTGCAAGGCCGTATCCCGAAGGGACAGCTTCTCCGGTAATTTCAAAGATCTTACTGCAATATGAAACAGTATCTTCGAAAAGTCTGTCTCCGCGTTTGTCCTGCCAATTTATAAGAGGCGATACGGCATTTCCTTTTTTGTCTATGTAGAGAATACCGTGCATTTGTCCCGTAACTCCGATGGAGCTTATATGAGGGAACTCTTCGTTAACTTCAGCTAAAAGAATCTGAACGTTTTTATAAATCAGATCCGGATCTTGTTCACGGAGATCACAATAAGTATTCGGAATATCACAATTATAAGGTAAGGTGTAGGTCTTACAAATGCAGAGTTTATTTATATCAAGCACGGCAATGCTTATTGAAGTGGTTCCGATGTCAATGCCGACAGATAAGATAGGGTTAGAGCTGGACATAGTAAATTCCTCCTTTGACACTATTATAAACTAATTATCTAAAATATGCAATAAAAAATAAAGTCTCATTCAAAATGAACAAGACTTTATTTTTATTATCTTATTTCCACGGAAATCTTTTTGTCCGTGATTCTGGCTGCGGCTTTCGCAACAGTACGGATAGCGCGGGCAATATTACCGTGCTTGCCGATTACCATACCCATGTCACTTTCAGCAACTTTGAGGGTATATACGGTTTCAACGGCAGACTCGCTTTCGCTCACACTTACTTCATCCGGATGTTCAACGATCGCACGCACCATATCCTCAAGAAGGCGGCTGATCTCAACCATATTTATTCTCCGAATTATTTGGAAGCGTTTGTGATAAGCTTCTTAACGGTATCGGTAGGCTGAGCACCGTTCTTGATCCACTTATCAACCTTCTCCATGTCAAGGTTGACCTGAGCAGGATTGGTCATAGGATTGTAGGTACCAACCTCCTCGATAAAACGACCGTCACGGGGAGAACGTGAATCTGCTACAACTACACGGTAAAAGGGAGCCTTCTTTGCACCCATTCTTCTGAGTCTGATTTTAACTGCCATTTTCTTTTCCTCCAAAAATGTATATAAATTTATATAAAAATCCGTTAGAAACTAAACGGTATTTTCATCCTTTTTTTCTTTTTGCCCATCATTCCGCCTGTGAGCTGCTTCATCATTTTACTGATCTGCTCAAATTGACGGAGGAGCTTGTTTACCTCTTCGACGGAGGTACCGCTTCCTGCAGCGATCCTCTTCTTTCGTGAAGCGTTTATGATATCCGGATGATCTCTTTCTTTCTCAGTCATTGAAAGAATGATCGCTTCAACTCTTCCGAGAGCACTCTCATCGATCTTTGCATCCTTAAGCGCATTAGACTTCATACCGGGGATCATTCCGATAAGTTGCTCAAGGGAACCCATTTTCTTTACCTGACGCATCTGATCCAGATAATCGCTGAGTGAGAATGTGGATTCACGCATTTTACGTTCAAGCTCTTCAGCCTGTTTTTCATCGAAGGATTGCTGAGCTTTTTCAATAAGAGTAAGGACATCACCCATACCGAGAATCCTTGAAGCCATACGATCAGGATAGAAGGGTTCGATCATATCGAGCTTCTCTCCCATACCGACGAACTTGATCGGCTTTCCTGTGATATATTTTACAGACAGAGCAGCGCCGCCTCGGGTGTCACCATCGAGCTTTGTGAGAATAACACCGGTGATATCAAGGAGAGAGTTGAAGGATTCAGCCGCTTTTACGGCATCCTGACCGGTCATAGCATCAACTACAAAGAGTATCTCCGTAGGATTTACGGCATCACGTATACGGTGAAGCTCATCCATGAGTTCCTCATCAACGTGGAGACGTCCTGCTGTATCAATGAACAGCATATCGTGACCATGCTTGATAGCATGCTGTACAGCATTTTTTGCGATCTCAACAGGATCGATCTGTCCCATTGTGAATACAGGAACACCGACCTGTTCACCTACTACCTCAAGCTGCTTGATAGCAGCGGGTCTGTAAATATCACAGGCGGCAAGCAGAGGACGTTTACCCTGCTTTTTGTACATTGCAGCGAGCTTTGCGGTGTGAGTGGTCTTACCGGCACCCTGCAGACCTACCATCATAATTACCGTGGGGGGCTTTGATGAGATCTCAAGCTTTGCCTGAGAAGTACCCATGAGAGCAATAAGCTCTTCGTTTACGATCTTAATGATCTGCTGAGCAGGTACGAGACTTTCAAGAACATCAGAGCCAACAGCACGCTCGGTAACTCGGTTTACAAATTCTTTTACGACTTTGAAGCTGACGTCCGCTTCAAGGAGAGCAAGCTTTACCTCTCGCATTCCTTCGCGTACATCTTTTTCGGTAAGCTTACCTTTGTTTCTGAACTTTCCGAAAGCACCGGAAAGTTTTTCGGTGAGACTTTGAAACATATATCAACCTATTCCTTATAGATCCTTAAAAATACTTCAAATAGCAAGATTTCTTATCTTTTCAATTATAGCAGAGGTAATATCCGTATCATCAAGAAGCTTTTGTAATTCATCAACAATGTTATTGCGATTTTCTTCAAAATATTCGATGCGGCTTTTAAGATGGAGCTTTTCTTCCATTTCGAGAAGCTTTTTTGAGCTTTTACGTATGGAATCACTGATACCCTGCCTTGTGATCCCTGTTATCTCGGAAATCTCGGACAGGGAATAGTCTTCATTAAAATACATATCCATTATCTGAAGACGTCTTTCATCGAGAATATTTCCGTATAGATCAAGATATTCGGATATTCCCAGATCTTTTTCGTGCATTATTATATCTCCGTGGTGTAAAGCAAAATGCTTTACATAGTATAACACAGCAAATTTATTTTGTCAATAGCTGATACATAAAAATATGCATAAAAAAGTTCAAGAGGACACATGTCCTCTTGAACACAATGATTAAGCATCAGATCAAAGAGCCTCGATAGTAGAGGTTACCCACTTAACTATATCTCGACGCTCGTCGAGAGAGATCTTTTTATTAAACATACCGAGAAGTCCGGCGGAACCACCGTTTACAGAGTAAACATCTTCGATCACATTTGTACCTGCTTCTCTCAGAGCTTCTTTGACCTTTTTAACGGGAACAGAGTCCTTGTCACCATCTGCAACGATACATACGTTGTAGGCTCTCTGACCGTTAAGCTCACGGCAGAAACGTTTGAGAGCATCGTCAGGATCTTTTGAAGCATTCATAAGAAGAACAACGATTCTTTCTTTGTCACAAGGAAATGCAGGGGGGACAGCATCTACCTGACATTTGAATGCTTCACCGACAGCAGTAGCAAAAGTAGCCATTTTAGGTTTATTTGATGAGTATACAACTCTCATCTTAATATTTTTGGGATCCATAGTAATTCCTCCGTAAATCCATGTCGGATGTCATATTATGAATAATTATATCATATTTTTTTTGATAAAGACAGAGTGAAAAAGAAATTTCATAAAAATTGGCATATTGCACAGAAAATCCAATTGTGTTTGTGAAATATAACTAAATGCCTATCGGGTTATTTAGAAAATAATTTTTTGAATTTCTTACTCTTGGAAAGAACGGTTGCAACAGCAGGAGAGCAAACAGTTGTTACTATAAGTTCAAGAATGAAGTTAAAAAGCACCATTCCTGCAAATCCGATCATAACAGTGATGAGCGCATCATTGCTTGAATAAACAGGTGAATTATTGGCATCGGTTACAAGATCTCTCATGAAAAGTGCCATACCAAGAAGGTAAGTAAAGGTGTTGATAACCGGAATAACCATACCGGAAACAAGTGCGGAGGGAAGTACGTTGCTTTTGAAAATTTTCATACTACCTTTAAACGCAAGCGCACCGATCAATCCTGCAAGAATACCCTTAAGAAAACACAAAAGGGTTGTTTCAAGGGGTTTGTTATCAAATAAATAGAACGTGTAAGCATCGAGACCGGTGATACCACAAATAAAAGTGACAGCACCGAAAACTGCACCGAGAGTGACACCGCCTTTGATTCCCAAGGTAGCGCCTGCCAAAACCATTGGAACGAGCGCAAGGGTAGGGGCTACAAGTCCCACACGTACAAGTGATGCGGACAGGATCTGGAGAACAACAAGGATGGCCGACAGTAGGGCAAGTTGTGTAAGCTCAAGATTCTTCTTCTTTTGTAACTTTGAAATGCTCATATGAATACCTCACGGACTCGAACCGTTGCTACCGCCTGCATGAACGACAGTGTGGTGCAGTTGAATTATATAATAACAGCCGTGGCTGAAATTATCAATTATACAAAATAAAAATTATTTTCTAATATTTTTGTAATATAGGGAGGCAATACCACGCAGAGTGAGCGAATCATCGATAATAAACTTATTTCGGCAATTAGTAGTAATAAGTTTAGCATAGCCACCGGTGGCGATTAGACCGAGTTTAACGGGATGATCTTTATTTATTAGTGATTCACGAATGTTTCTGATAAAACCGTCAATCATCATCGAACAGCCCAGAATAAGTCCGGAACGAACTGATTCGTCGGTATTTTTACCGATCAGAGGTATATTTTCAGAAGAAATAGGTACAGTATCGAGAAGTTCGGTATTATCGTGCAGAGAAGATGAAGAAATGCGGATACCGGGCATAATGATAGTTCCAATGAGCGAGCAGGAGCTGTCAATTACCGTAATAGTGTTGGCAGTACCTGCGTCGAAGATAATGAAAGGAGCTGTACAGATATTTAAGGCTGCTGCGGTATTTGCTACGATATCAGCACCGAGACAAGCGGGATCGTTAATATTTATTTTGAATCCGGTTTTAATTCCCGGACCGATAAGATATGGCTTTGATGAAGATAAAATTTCAGCAGCTTTTAAGACATTATCAGTAACACTTGGAACAACAGAAGAAACAGCGGCACAATCAATAGAATAATCACTATCGAATCTAAGGTCGATAATATTTTTGATCAGCGCAGCGTATTCATCGGAGCTGCGATTCTTTTGTACTGATAGTTTAGAAGTAAACAAAGGAGTTTCAGAACGTGCATCAGTATCAAATAAAGCGAAAGAAACGCTCGTATTACCAATATCTATTGTCAGTAACATATCTCTCCTGTTTTCCTTCCCTGAATTATACAAAATTTGCATTTTGTATAATTGCTTGTGTCGTTTTTATAGGCTTTTTTATTGCCCTTTCTATATATGATATCATTATTGCGGACATTTGTCAAGAAAAATGCACCGGCAATTAAGCACGGTGCGCTATGACTATTTTGTTTTTCTGAGTTTTTGATATTTAATTTTTGTTGCAAGACCTCCTCTTATATGACGTTCGGATTTATTTATTTCGATTATTTCTTTAACTTCGTTAAATTTTCCGAGATTTACATTTTTCAAATTTTTAGTTATATCCTTATGTATGGTAGATTTACTGATTCCGAAATGGTTGGCAGCTGACCTTACTGTGCATCTGTTTTTTATAATATGATCCGCAATTATCTCACATCTTTCTCTATTTCCGCCATTAAATACAAAACAGGTAGAATGTTCAAACATAAAACACCTCAGCAAACTATCGTTGATAAATAATATGCTGAGGTGTTAATTATTATGTTTTGATTATACAAACTTATAGATTGTTGTATAGTCGTAAATTTCGCCGGGACGAAGAACAGTATTGTTGAAATTTGCGTGATTTATTGCATCGGGCATTTTTTGAGTTTCAAAGCATACGGCACAGTTCACCTTCTGCTCTACCCCACCCTTGAATGCAGGATCGTCCTCATTTATCATATTGGCGGTATAGAAACCGACGCAGGGCTGATTAGTCCATACTTCCATCTTTCTTCCCGACTTGGGATCTTGGAGGAATGCGCACAGCTTAACAGTTTTTTCGTCAGTATCATTGAAGATGAAATTATTATCGTAACCACCGCAATTTACGTCCATTGAAGGCTCTGAGTTAAAATCACGTCCGATAGCTTTAGGTTCTCTGAAATCGTATGCGGTACCGGTGATGTCGATGAAATTACCTGTGGGGAGAATATTCTCATCATTTTCAAGTATTCTGTCAGCATTTATCCATGCGATGTTATCCCTGATATCACAGGAATCATATCCTGCCATGTTGAAGTAGGAATGATTAGTGATATTCACAATAGTGGGTTTATCGGTGGTAGCTGTATATCTGATGGAAAGTGCTCCATCAGATGTCAGCTTATATGTGCATTTAACGGAGAGGTTTCCGGGATAATTCTCCTCGCCGTCGGGACTGAGATAGGAAAACTCAATCTCGGGCTCTTCACCGTTAGAAATTACTACTGCATCCCAGATTCGCTTGTCGAAGCCAATATCACCGCCGTGGAGTGAATTGGGACGAGGAGCATCATTGAGTGAGAGAGTATATTCAACGCCATCGAGGGTGAATTTTCCATTTCCGATTCTGTTGGCAACACGACCTACGATCGCACCCTGATACCCTCCTCCGTTCAGATAACCGTCGATATCATCATAACCGCAAACGACATCTGCAATATTACCGGATTTGTCTTTTACCCAAAGGTTTACGATGATGCATCCGAAATCAAGAACACGTGCGGAAACCCCGGAGCTGTTTGTCATAGTATATGCATAAACATCAGAACCGCACGGGAGAGTTCCAAAAAGCTTCTTATCAATACTCATGATGGTTTTCCTTTACAATGATCAGTCCGGGTATCCGTCAGGATTTTTTGCCTGCCAATGAGCGAGATCCTCGCACATTTCCTTGATACCGCGCTTAGCAGTCCAACCAAGGAGGTTTTTCGCCTTTGCGGGATCTGCGTAGCACTCGTCGATATCGCCGGGACGGCGATCCACGATCTTATAATTCACCTTGAGGCCGGTAGCATTTTCGAAAGCACCGATAACATCAAGAACAGAATAACCGGTACCTGTACCGATATTGAAGTAGTCGATTCCCTTTCTGGTGGCAGCCAGATCGAGGGCCTTGAGATGAGCATCGGCGAGGTCGACAACGTGGATGTAATCACGAACGCCTGTGCCGTCATGAGTGTTGTAATCGTTTCCGAAAACGGAAAGGCACTCAAGTTTACCTGCAGCAACCTTAGAGATATAAGGAAGCAGGTTGTTGGGTATACCGCGAGGATCCTCACCGATGAGACCGCTTTCATGAGCACCGATAGGATTGAAGTATCTGAGGATAGATACGCTCCAATCGGGATTAGCGTGGCAGATATCGGCAAGAATACGCTCTATCATGAGCTTTGTCTCGCCATAAGGGTTTGTTGTGGAAAGGGGGAAATCTTCCATTATCGGCACGCTTTTGGGATTGCCGTATACTGTTGCGGAAGAGCTGAATACGATCATTTTACAATCGTGGTCAAGCATAGCACGGCAAAGATTGAATGTGCCGGTGAGATTGTTGTGGTAATAATACAGAGGCTTTTCAACAGATTCACCGACAGCCTTGAGACCTGCAAAATGAATAACGGAATCGATCTTATTCTCATCAAATACACGCTGAGTTGCCTCAAGATCGAGAAGATCGACCTTGTAGAATTTTGGACGTGTGCCTGTTATGGTTTCTATGCGATCAAGCACGCATTCCTTACTGTTGAGAAGATTGTCGAGAATAACAACTTCCCTGCCATCTTTTATAAGTTCAACAACTGTATGGGAACCGATAAAGCCGGTTCCTCCTGTTACGAGAATTGCCATTTGGTTTAACCGTCCTTGCTTTAGAGATTATTATGGTAGATTAAAGATATTTTTCAATGATGGAATTCATTTCGGGCATCTTCTTTTCCATGTCAGAAACGAGTTTGAACTGAGTACGGGCACGATCCAGGTTCTGTCCTTCTCTGTGCGTTGCAAAATAAGTATCACCGTTAAGATAATCGGTAAGAAAACGGATACCTGTTTCAAAGGTGATAACAAGAGCACCCATAGGAAGACCAAGCATCTCAGCTTCAGAGAGCGAACCGCCGAGTCCCTTAAGGAATCCCTTAGCATAGTCATCAAAGAGTTCAAGACGCATATATACCTTACCAAGATCTCTCTCATCCTCTTCGGCACTGCTTGCACCAAAGCGGATACTGTCACCGAAATCATAGAGCACAGATCCGGGCATTACGGTGTCAAGATCAATAACGCAGATACCTTCTTTTGTTACTTCATCGATCATGACGTTATTGAGCTTTGTATCGTTATGAGTAACACGGAGAGGATATTCGCCGGAGGCGATCCTGTCTGTAATAAAAGAACAGACATTTTCACGCTCAAGAACGAAGTCGATCTCCTTCTGTACTGAAGCTGCTCTGCCGCACACATCAGCCTCAAGAGCCTTTTTGAAATCAGTGAAACGGCTTACTGTATTATGGAAATTGGGGATGGTCTCATGAAGCTCATCTGCAGGATAGTCGGAGAGGAGCTTCTGGAAATTTCCAAAAGCTACAGCGGAATTATAGAAAAGGATGGGATCCTCTACGATCTGATAAGTCTTAGCACCTTTTATATAGTCGTACATTCTCCAATATCCGCCGTCACCGGATTTTGAATAGTATCCGCCCTGTTTACTGCGGATAAGGTGCAGTACTTCCCTTTTGGGATCTCCGCCCATTGCTTCAACTTTTCTGCGAAGAAATTTTGTAACACCAACGATGTTAGCGGTAAGCTCATCGGGATTTTTAAAGATAGATGTATTTATTTTTTGCAGCACATATTTTTTTACATCCTTAACAGTGACAAAAAAAGTACTGTTGATGTGTCCGAAGGAACAGCACTCAAATGAATCAGGCTTATCGGTAACCTCGAATGTTTCGAAAATTTTGGTTAACTGTACGTAATCGGTCATAGGAATACCCTTTCCGGTCGTCAGACCTGTTGTGATTAGATACTTTCATATGAAGTTGACAATAATTTGATCTTCATATAATTATATCACAACAATAAATTTATGTCAATCATTTATGCAGTAATACTGAATATATAAAATTTTTGCAACAATAAAAGGACGGTATTCCGTCCTTTTATAGAAGTTAAATTACTCTTCAAATCCGTCGTCAACAGTTTCAACGGTCTTAGGAGGCTCAGTTGTAGCCTCAGTAGTAGTCTCATCTGTAGCAGTTTCCTTAACACCTGCATTTCTCTTAAGGAGAAGAGTGTTTCCGTCAGCGACCTCGATTGTAGCGAATCTACCTTCAGCAGGCTCTTCAGCATCGTCGATGTAAAGCTCCCAGATGTAATCGTTGTTCTCTGTACCGTATTCGTCGATAACATCAAACATATCATAATTACCGAGCTTCTTAAGCTCATACTTAATGTCGTTGTCGTCAAGAGCAGCAATAATAGCATCAATAGCGAGAGGTGCATTTCCGTCAATGCCTTCGATCTCAACCTCAACATTTTCGATGATTTTTACATCATCTGCTTCAACGGTTACCTTTACCTTAGCGGTTGTAGAATCATTACTCTTACCACCGCAACCAACGAGTGCTGTACAAAGCAGAATTGCTGCTACGAGTACGGAAAGTATTCTTTTCATGTTTTTTCCTCCGAATGAATGTTAAAATTTGGGGTTTTCCCAATAGCACTGTACATATTATATATCTAATGCACGTATTTGTCAAGAGCCATATTTACGCAAACATTCTAATTAAGGATAAGAAAAGCAAGATTCATATACGTAAAAACAGACAACACAATGATTTTAATTATGCATGAAAGAAAGATCAGTAGAGAGTATTTTAGTATATCTCCGGCTTCGATTATAACAAGTATAGTTGCAGCTATAATTACGATCAGTGAGAAAAACTGAGAGAAGGTAGTGAAAAACAGCGGATACCACAGTATCATACATAGAAGAGATGCTAAAAAGCAGAGGATAGTTCTGTTGTCATAGCATTTTCGATTGACAAAAAAAAGGAGTATCCCCTCTCCACCCGATAGGACGAACATTATGAACCATAGGACATAATATGCGCCGATAGTGAATCCACCTCCTGGTATTTTGAAAAATAAGGAGATCCTGCATGGCCCATCAAAGCATAACCAACTTGCTATGATAATGGTAGCTCCGAGAAGCATTCCAATGATAAGCGACCCCTTAATACGTGTCATACAGCGAAGCTCTCTTATTATAGTTTCACGAATATTGTTTTGTTTTTTTAACATAAAAATCACCCCATAAAATAATATGAGGTGATTTTTTAATATATTCGATCAGTGAGGATCGTGATGATAACAATATGCATTTGCAAGAGTTGCTGCATCCGATGTTCCGCAATACTCTCCGTCTTTCAGCATATTGCCGAAGAAAGGTTCTCCCCACCATCCTCCGGGGATGACACCCTCGGGCAGATCACGGTAGGCGTATTGTGCATCCCAAACGGTGATCTCATAAGGGAAGCTTCTGGTCTCGATTCTTACAAGTCCTACTTCCCTTGTGTTACGGCATTTGGGTGATGCTACCATGTTGTAGTCATTACAGTACTTCACCTTTACGTGTCGATCGCAATATTCCGACGGTTCGGTACCGTAAGCGAACCAGCCCGTTTCGGATCTGTCTCCTCTCATGTCAAGACGACATGCATCTGTAATAAGCTTACCGGAATCTTTGCAGTAAGTTGCTTCAATAACTCCGGGAGCTGTTTCAAATGTCTTCAGGGCTTCGCCACCGTTTGCCGCATCATCAATATATTTTTGGTGAAGCTTTGTCATGACCTTGTCCCATATAATACAAGCAGGGTTGGGGCCGAAGGCACTGAGAGCGATATTGGTATCGTAACCTACCCAACAGCCGCCTACATAGTAAGGGGTGTATCCGACGAACCATCGGTCGAAGTCGGCAGTGGAAGTACCGGTCTTTCCTGCAACGTCTACAGAATTTTTTAGGGTGATGTTTCCTACTGCGGTTCCTTCGGGATCGTTAACGACATTGTAGAGCATCTTAGTCATAATACTTGCGCTCTGCTCGCTTATGACGATATCAGTTTCACGATCGCAGGTAAGGATAGTTTCGTTGTTGCTGTTAACGACCTTGGAATAAAGTCTCGGATTATTGAATACTCCTGAATTTTGGAATATTGAATAAGATGCGGTGATCTCTTTTACTGAAATACCGTAGGTGAGCTGGCCGAGTGCAAGAGGTGACAGGTCGATATCTGACATGACAGCACCCGATGCAGTGGTGATCTTATCATATACTGTTGAGAATCCGAGCTTTTCAGTAACAAATTTGTATGATGCCTCAGGGGTGAGATCCTGAAGAACTCTTACAGCCACAGTGTTAACTGATCGTTCTATTGCGCTGTTAACATTTGTCAAACCTCGGTAGACATACGGGAGGTTTCCGGGCCATGCTTTGGGATTGTTGGGATTATTTCCAAAGTTTACGGGAACGTCATCGTATACAGTAGCGTATGAGATTATTCCCGCATCAAGTGCCGGAGCATAAACAGAAACGGGTTTTATTGATGATCCCGGGGGGCGAAGGGTTCCCGTGGCACGGTTGAGGATCCTGTTTGAGACCTTCTCTCCTCTACCGCCGACAAGGCCAAGCACATCTCCCGTGTAGGGATCGACGATCACCATGGCGGATTCGGGCTGCATTGAGCTTTGTGCCATGGGAAAATATTCAGTGTCGTTTGTGTAGATCTCTTCAAGTACACTCTGGACCTCGGGATCCATACAGGTATATATTTTAAGACCGCCTGTGTAGATCGCCATACCGGCAGAGTATTTTGAGTAGCCGTATTGCTCCATCAGGTCCTCTTGTACCTCGTTGAACACGGCCTCCGTGTACCAATTAAAAATTGTTGTGGTATCACTTGAATCATCCTCTTCGTTGTTGTTATCAACAAGGACGATATCTTTATCGTACAATGCGTTAGCCTCAGCTTCGCTGATCTTACCCTGATCCTGCATAGCCCAAAGGACATCATTGCGACGTTCCTTGCATTTGTCAGGGAAATTTACGGGATTATAGGAATAAGGATTCTTTACGATACCCGCAAGTGTAGCACATTCCTCAAGACTCAGATCAGCGACATCCTTACCAAAATAGGTATTTGCCGCAGTTTGAACACCTGTGCAGTTATTTCCGAAGAAAATGACATTCAGATACATCTCAAGTATCTGCTCTTTTGAAAGCTCTTTTTCAAGATTCAGCGCACGGAATATCTCCTGTACCTTACGTGTGATCTTAGCTTCACTGTCACCTGTGAGGTTTTTTACAAGCTGCTGGGTAATTGTAGAGCCTCCAAACTCGCTTTTAAAAGGGATGACATAGTTAAGGAATGCCTTAGAAGTCGTTATCCAGTCAACACCGTTATGAGAGAAGAATCTGTCATCCTCAATGGCGACAAAGGCATCGATAAGCTGTTTTGGAATACCGTCGTAGTTCACCCAGATGCCGTTATCGACACCATAGATACGTTGGTCTTCTATCTCGATGTTCTTGCCTGTCTCCGGATCCGTATAATAGATCTGGGTAGTTTTGTTTGCACCGGAGCTTACAAGAAGTGATGCGTCAATATCGGAATCAACGTAGTTTTTAACATACAGTGCAAAGGTTGAACCGACTATGATTCCAATAATAAAACATATGAGAAGAATAGTCAAAAAGATATTTAGAAAATAGGTGAATACCTTAAGAGCTATTTTTCCGATTTTTTTAAGCACTGCTTTAGTTTCGGTATTCCAGTCTATTGGCGGTTTATTTGAATGATTACGATTTTCTTTAGCAAGTTCAGCCAAAACCAATACCTCCTTTTGTTTATGATATACATATGACAAATTTAAACTTTAAAAGTATTATACAACATACATTTGAATAATTCGTGAATAGAGGCTGATAATAAAGTTATAATACTTCAGAAAAAGGAAATTTATTATGAAAACATCATTAAAAAGTATCTTTAGCAAGCATTTGGGAGCATTTCTTATCGGGTGCCTTATCCTTTCGGCAATATTTATTACCATGGGAATGATATATTCCATAGAATCGCAAGTTATAAAAGAATTAACATTTCCTGTTTCCGGCAAAGTGCAGACAGGTAATTCCGTTCCTGTTTCCGTGAATGAACAATATATCTTAAAGGAATACGATGGCAGAATAGGCGTTTTTCTTTACGGAGATACTCAGCCTGTAAGAATAGTAGAGGTGTACGTAATGTTTTTACCGGAACAGGACAGGATAAAGCTTCGTGACGGTATAATTGTTAACGGAAAAATGAATCTTGAAACACTAATCAGTGATTTTTCAAGCTGATCATTTCAGCACAACGGAATCATTCCCGAGAAGCTCTTTAAGCTCATTTATCATCATTGCTGATGCACTGACAAAAATACCCGTATCCTTTGCATAAGTCTTATTAACTTTATTATATAACACTACAGGTACAGCACCGCTGAAAATTTCAAAAAAGCAGAACAGTCTTTCATACAGCTTTTTGTCGGAGGGATCAACACTGAGATATAATTTTGATGATCTGTGCCGGGGCTGTGCGGTAAGATTATCGTTGTTTACGGTGTTCTGCGTCGTATACACAGGACGCATGACAGGGGTATTTGTTTTCTTTTCGGGAATGGGGATCGATATTGCCTTTCCGATCTGCTCATTGTTTATGAGAATAATAATATCATTGCAGATCACACGGAGCTCGTCTCCATCCTTATCGGAAACAGTACCGGATATACAGATAGGCGCTTCGGAGTTTATAAGATATCCGCATCTCTGATAAAGAGTCGAAAAGATTATGACCTCGATCTCACCGCTTCCGTCCTCCAGAGTGATAAAAGCCATACGCTCACCCTTGCGGGTATCTTTTATGCTTCTTCGTGTTACAGTACCACATAGGACGACAGAGTCTTTTGATGAAAAAGCATCACTTTCCTTGATTTCAAAGATTTTGTTCGGTTCTATCAGATCAACGTGCTCCGAATAATCGTCAAGGATATGTCCCGATGCGAAAACACCGAGGTATTCTTTTTCAAGGAGAAGCTTGTCGTGTACAGACATTTCTGGTATCTGCGGAAAGTTTATGACAGGAACTATCCCCGAGGAATCATCGGATCCGAACATTCCTATCTGACCGTCATCTCCCTTACCGCCGTCGGCTATTTCCATGGCCTTATCGATAACGGAAATGATCCTCGATCGCATTTCACCGAGACTGTCAAGAGCACCGCATTTTGCGAGAGATTCAAGAAGGCGTCTGTTAAGTCCGAGCTTACCTGCACGAACGATAAAATCGGTAAAGCTCTTGTACTCTCCGTTTTCCTTTCTGTCTTTGATCACAAGCTGAGTGAAAGTGATCCCTACATTTCGTATAGCCGAGAGGGGGAATCTTACAGCATCGGTCTCAGCATGAAATTCTGTATAGCTTTTGTTAATGTCGGGCGGAAGTACACGTATTCCCTGCTTTGCATATTCACTTATATATTCGGAGATCTTTCCCGGATTTCCGATAACGGAAGTGAGCAATGCGCAGAAATACTCAAGGGGATAGTGGCATTTAAGATAAGCAGTTCTATATGAAAGAACTGCATATGCTGCGGCATGGCTTTTGTTAAATGCGTAGTTGGCAAAGCCTGCAATATCATTGAAAAGTCGCTCTGCCTCTGAGATATCCACACCCCTTTCAGCCGCACCTTCATAGAAGGAATTTCTCTCTCTTTCAAGCTCATCGCCATGCTTTTTGGAAATTGCACGTCTGACGATATCTGCACGTCCGTATGAATATCCTGCAACTGTACGGAATATCTGCATTACCTGCTCCTGATATACGATACAACCGTAAGTGTCAGCAAGGATCTCATCAACGCCGGGAATGGCGTAGCCTTTTACGTTGCCTCCGTTTCTGTTTTCGATATATTTGGGGATAGAATCCATGGGACCGGGACGGTACAGAGCAATGGCGGCAATTATCTCCTCAAATTTGCACGGCTTCAAACGCTGTAGCATCTGCTTCATTCCACCGCTTTCAAGCTGAAAAACGCCGTCTGTGAGTCCTTTGCCGATCATTTCATATACACTCTTGTCGTCATCAGAGACTGTCGTGATATCAAAATTCGGTTCTGATTCCTGTATCTGACGTTCGGCTGCATCGATTATCGTAAGATATCTGAGAGCCAGAAAATCAAATTTCAAAAGGCCAAGCTCAGCGACACCGTCCATTGTAAATTGTGTAACAGGGAATCCTGAATTTTCAGCTATGGGAACGTATGATGTAACCGGTTCGTCCGTTATTACTACCCCTGCGGCATGAGTTGATGCGTGTCTCGGCATTCCTTCAAGTGCCATCCCAACATCAAACAGACGGCGCACTTCCCCGTCTGAATCGTAGGCAGCTTTTATTTCACGGCGTTCAAGTGACTCCTTCAGTGTTATACCGAGATCTCTTGGTATAAGCTTTGCAACACGGTCTACGTCACCGTAGCTCATTCCGAGTGCTCGTCCGGCATCACGAATTACGGCTTTTGCCGCCATAGTTCCGAAGGTGATGATCTGAGCTACGTGATCATCACCGTATTTTTGACGTACATAATCTATAACTTCATCTCTGCGGTTATAGCAGAAGTCGATATCAAAGTCGGGCATACTGACACGTTCGGGATTGAGGAATCTCTCGAACAGGAGACCGTATTTTATAGGATCAACATCGGTTATCCCTATAAGGTATGCGACAATACTTCCCGCACCGGAGCCTCGTCCGGGTCCGACGGGAATCTTCTTTGTTCTGGCGTGGTTTACGAAATCCCATACGATGAGAAAATATTCGGAATATCCCATACTGTCAATAACGGACAGCTCATATTCCATACGCTTTGAATAATCATCGGTATCGGAAGGAATCAGTCCTGCATTTTTTCTGCGGATGATACCTTCCTCGGATAATTTTTTGAGATATTCGCCCGGTGTGGTTCCTGTGGGAACATCATATCTCGGAAGATATGTTTTATTGGTTTCAAAATCAAAATTACACTTTTCTGCGATGTGAACGGTGTTTTCAACAGCGCCCTCATATTCGCTGAAAAGCTCGTACATTTCATCACCGGATTTAAGATAGAACTCATCTGTTTCAAATCCGACGGGTTTACCCTCAGAGATAGTGGTATTGGTCTGAATACACATAAGGATGGCTTGATTTTCGGCATCCTCACGTCTGAGGTAATGTACATCATTTGTTGCGACCATGGGTATACCTGTTATCCTTGCCAGCTCTGCGAGCTTTGGGAGGATATACTTTTGTTCCTCAAGGCCATGATCCTGTAATTCGATGTAATAATCGTCACCGAAGATCGATTTCATTTCTTCGGCATGACGTTTCGCCTCATCAAAATCATCTATTGCAAGGCAACGGGGGATATACCCTGCAAGACAGGCTGAAAGCGCAACAAGCCCCTCCGAATGATTACGAAGAAGCTCCATGTCTATTCTCGGCTTCGAATAAAATCCTTCCGTGAATGCTTTTGACACCATGTGGATGAGATTTTTATAGCCAATATTATTTTTTACAAGAAGAACAAGGTGATAGTAGCGTGTATCACGACCTCCGGATCTGTCATTCATACTACCCGGAGCAACATATACTTCACATCCTATAATAGGCTTGATACCGCTATTTTTGCACTCTTTCCAAAATTTAAGAGTTCCGTACATGACGCCGTGATCGGTGATAGCAACGGCATTCTGACCGCACTTCGCTACAGCCTCCGGAATTTCGGTCACTCGGCAAGCTCCGTCAAGAAGGCTGTATTCACTATGCAGATGAAGATGTACAAACTCTTTCATGATTTCCTCTTTAGTTAGTGTGTTCTTTGTTTTTGGATTCGTAAAAATCTATTATTTTATCAAGTCTGTGTTTTACACCAGATTTGGAGATGGGCGGAGAGAATTTTTGTCCAAGCTCCGCTATTGAAATATCTGGGAATTTTGTGCGCATCTCTGCTGTTTCTTTAAGATCACCGGTGAGAGAATTGAAAAGTCCGCACTCTTTCAGTTCATCTATTACTTTTATATACCTTTCGGATGCACTGAGTGTCTTTGAAATATTAGCAGCATCACAATTGACTTGTCGGTTCGTGTTTTCTCTCATTTCACGAACGATTTTGGCATTCATAAGCTCAAAAGCACCTGAGGATGCTCCGATAAATCCGAGAATATCCTCAATGACGGTGCTGTTCTTGAAATAAAGGATAACTCTTCCCTTGCGGATAGTTCTGCCGGCATCAAAGCCTGCCTCGGTCAACACTTCCGATATTGCATCTGCAGTATCGTCGTCAGGTATGGAAAATTCAAGATGATAGCTTTTATCGGGATCGGATATGTTACCGGAGGCAACAAAAAGACCGGCAAGAAAGCTTGAGAGACAATCATGACAAACAAGCCCGGAAAGTCCTTTTTGAACAAGCGTGGCAGGTGAGAGGCTACCGTTGTATATCACACAACCGTCTTTGAATGCGTGTTGGCAACATTTCTTTTTACGAGGTACTTCGTGAAGATGCTCTTTGACGGAAGAAGAAAAACTATCTTTTTTCATTTTACAAAAATTATTTCACTTTCGATCTCAATATTATGGAGTTCGAAAAGCCTGTTTTTTATATACTCAGAAAGATTACGAACATCTGCTGCAGTTGCACCACCCTTGTTGATAATGAAGCCTGCGTGCTTTTCAGAAACTTGGGCACCGCCGATGGAGAATCCCTTTAGTCCTGCCTCATCGATCATCTGGGCGGTGTATCTGCCGGGATATCTTTTGAATGCACTGCCTGCACTGGGATATTCAAGAGGCTGCTTTTCACGACGCCTTGTAATGAAATCGTTCATTTTGGCATCGATGTCCTCTTTTTGTCCAACGGAGAGAGAAAGCTCTGCGTTTGTAATAATAAGCTCGGTCCGTTTTTTGTATATACTTTCTCGGTAACCGAAGCAGTGTTCATCACCGACAAATTCACCGAAGATGATCTTATCTGTGTCAAAATATCGGCTCCTTGAAACCACAAAGCTGATCTCACCGTCGTATGCACCTGCATTCATGAAAACAGCACCACCGAGGCTTCCGGGAATACCATATGCAAATTCGAGTCCCGTAAGACAGCTTTTGGACGCAGTCACTGCAAGTTCTGTGAAGGAAGTGCCTGCTCCCGCAGTAATGGTGCAACCGTTTACCGTAGTTTTGTTTAAACCAAGAGTTGAAATTACTGCACCGTCAAAGCCTTCATCGGGGAAAACTATATTACTTCCCTTTCCGATCACATAATAGCGGATACCGCTTGTTATAGCAAGCATGACAGCCATAGAGAGCTGTTCTTCAGTTGAAGGCATAACGAAAACCTTAGCATTTCCGCCTATCCTGAAAGTGGAGTGGAGTGAAAGTGGCTCATCCTCTTTGAAGTTTATTCGATTTTTGGTGAGAACGCCCTTGTAGGTCTGAATCATGCTTATTCACTCCTTTGCGTTTATATAATGCTCGTGATATCCGAAAAACTCTTTATAGTATATGTCTGTCCGTGATCCTTGTATTCCTTGCCGTTGGTTACAAAGCAGGAATCGATACCGAAATCGACAGCTCCTTTAATATCCGATGAAGGTGAGTCACCTACCACAAGATAGGAAGAAAGATCCCTGTCGCCAATACTTTCAATTACATGATTGAAGAAATCACGTGATGGCTTTGCGGCGCCGATCTCCTCAGAGATGAACAACTCCTTTACATAGCTCATTACGGGAGAATCATCAAGACGGCCGTGCTGTGCCTCTGCAGTACCGTTGGTTATGATGTATATATCATAAGTCTTGCTGAGAACCTCAAGAGCTTCTACGACGTTCGGAAGAAGCTGACCTTGATGAGAGATATTTGATAGATAAGTTGTGGAGAAATCTTTTGCAAGTTCTTTCGGAAGAATGCCTGTCTCGATAAAAAGCTGCTCAAAGCGTTCAACTTTCAATTTTTCTCTTGTTGTAAGTCCAAGCTCAAGCTGTTTCCAATGTGAATCATTTATCTGATGATATATTTCGTAGATATCATCATCGAATACAGCATCAAATGCCGCACAGCTCTCCTTGAATGCCTGCTTTTCGGCGGCAGAAAAATCAAGGAGAGTTTCATCGGCATCACACAGAATATATTTATATCCCATTATTTTGCAAGGAATCTGTGGAAGGTCTTCTTACCTTTTTTAACGATAAGGCCGTCACCTTCGAAGAGCTCCTTTGCAACAGTTTCGTCGAATCTTTCAGCCTTCTTGTCCCCGTAGATCACACCGCCCTGCTGGATAAGACGCTTTGCCTCACCCTTGGAGGGAGCAAGACCGCCTACGACGAGAAGATCGGCAATGCCTATAACACCATCGGTGAAATTATCATCGGAGAGCTCAGTAGTGGGCATATTTTCGGACATACCACCACTCTGGAATACTGCTCTTGCGGCAGTCTGAGCCTTATTTGCCTCATCCTCACCGTGAACCATCTTTGTAAGCTCAAATGCGAGGATCTCCTTTGCGGTGTTGAGCTGGCTTCCTTCCCACTTATCCATCTCATCGATCTGCTCAAGAGGAAGGAATGTGAGCATACGGATGCACTTGAGAACATCAGTATCTGCAACATTTCTCCAATACTGATAGAAGTCGAAGGGGGAAGTCTTATTGGGATCGAGCCATACTGCGTTTCCTGCAGTCTTACCCATCTTCTTACCCTGGGAATCTGTGAGGAGAGTGATAGTCATAGCATCTGCATCGCCGCCGAGCTTACGTCTGATAAGCTCAGTACCGCCAAGCATGTTTGACCACTGGTCATCACCGCCGAACTGGAGATTGCAGTCGTAATTCTTGTAGAGGTAGTAGAAGTCGTAGGACTGCATGATCATGTAGTTGAACTCAAGGAAGGAGAGTCCCTTCTCCATTCTCTGCTTGTAACACTCAGCTCTGAGCATATTGTTTACGGAGAAACAAGCACCGACTTCACGAAGCATGTCGACGTAATTAAGCTCAAGGAGCCAATCGGCATTGTTGATCATCATAGCCTTGCCCTCTCCAAAGTCGATGAACTGCTCCATCTGACGCTTGAAGCAAGCGGCGTTGTGGTCGATGTCTTCTTTGGTGAGCATTTTTCTCATATCGGTACGACCGGAGGGATCACCGATCATGGTAGTACCACCACCGATAAGTGCGATAGGCTTGTTACCTGCCATCTGAAGTCTCTTCATGAGGGTGAGTGCCATGAAATGACCTGCTGTAAGACTGTCAGCGGTACAGTCAAATCCGATATAGAATACAGCCTTACCGTTATCGATACGATCACGGATAAGCTCTTCATTGGTGGTCTGTGCAATAAGACCTCGTGCCTGTAATTCTTTATAAAGACTCATTTTTGTTATCCCGGGGGTGTTCCCCGTCCTTTCTATATGCTTGTAAATTATTTTTTATTCTGATCGAGCATTTCCGATGCAGCTCGTCTTTGAGCATCAGTGATCTCAATGCCACCGATTATACGTGTGATCTCGTCGATCCTTCCCTCTCTGTCAAGCTCTGTGACACTGCTTTCCGCACGTCCGTCGATCTCGGTCTTACGGATGAGAAGGTGATTTTCTGCAAGAGATGCGATCTGTGGTGAATGAGTTACGCAGAGCACCTGTGCGGATTTTGATAATTCTCTGAGCATTCGACCCATTTTTTCAGAAGTTGCTCCCGAAATTCCCGTGTCGATCTCATCAAAAATATAAGTGTCTGACGGATGCTTTGAAGCGAGTGCACATTTCAGTGAAAGCATTGTTCTTGAAAGCTCACCGCCTGAAGCGGCGCGTCCCAGCTCAACAGGAGCTTCACCCGGATTTGCGGATATCATAAATGTTACATCATCTCGACCGAGAGGCGCAAATCCGTCAAACTCTCCTGTGGCAGGAGATATCTTCACAAAGAAACGAACTTTCGGCATATCAAGATCCTTCAGATATGCACATACCTTATCCGATATCTCACGACCTGCATCGGTACGACGCCTTGTAAGATCGTCGGATACTTTGATTGCCTTATCAGACAATACCTTAAATTCTCTTTCAAGCTCGTCGATTATAAGATCACCTGACTCGAGCTTATCAAGCTTATCTGCGGCATTTGCACGGAATGCGAGTATGTCCTCTACAGTAAGACCGTATTTGTTTTTAAGCCTGTCGATCTGACGAAGCCTCGTTTCGGCGATATTTATAGTTTTTTCGGGGTCATCCATATCGGACCCGATAATATCCGAGGCAGTTTCCGCCATGTCGATAAGCTCGAATCTGATAGATTCGAGCCTGTTCGCAATATCATCGGCATTATCGATGATATCCGAAAGCTGACGGAATGCCTGAGAAGCTCTTTCAACAAGGTAAGCGGCAGAACCCTTTTCTCCCTCGGAGAGGGCACGTTTTATAAGATTGATATGACGTGCTACCTTATCGGCATCACGTGCCTTTTTGAGGATACGCTCAAGCTTTTCGACCTCAGCTTCGCTCGTGAGCTTTGCGGCGTCGATCTCCTTTAGCTGATACTTTAGGATATCGGACATCATGGATTTTTCCACGATGGATTCCTTGAATTTCTTAAGCTCGGCACGGTTGTCAAGCATTTTTCTGTAGATCTCAGAATACTCACAAACAAGCTTTTCGTTTTCCGCATAATCGTCAAGCAGATTTATGTGAATGCTTTTATCCGTAAGAGTACGACTGTCACTTTGACCGGAAATACCAAGCAGAAAATCACATACTTCTCTGAGTGCGGTTATGGGAATACTGCTTCCGTTAAGCTTTGCACTGCTTCGACCGTCAGCCGAAAATTTTCGGATTATTTCGATCTCTCCGTTTTCGTCTACCACATCGGCAAGCCTTTCGGGAAAATCTTCTCTGTCGGATATATCGAAAATGGCGGAAACCGTAGCAAAGCTCTCACCGCTTCTGACCATGTCTTTTGATGCTCTTGCACCTGCAATAAGTTCAAGACTGTCGATCAGTATTGATTTTCCGGCACCTGTTTCACCGGTAAGAACGGTAAAGCCCTCGGTAAACTCTATATTAACGCTTTTAGCTACAGCAACATTCTTTATAGATAATGCTCTGAGCATATTATCGCCTCCTCACAGTCCAACGGATTTTGCGATCTTTTCGGAGAAGGATTTTGCAAGCTCATCATCTTTGGTAATGACGATGATGGTGTCATCACCTGCTACACAGCCGAGGACTTCGTCGTACTTACCTGAATCGATTCCCGCAGCAACAGCATTTGCAAGTCCCGGATAAGTTTTAAGGACAACGGTGTTGCAGGCAAAATTAACACTTCGTACCGAACGTGTTATAGTATCTCCGTACACGGCATGATGATCGAGAGAATCGTCCTTTGGCATAGAATAGGTATATTTACCATCGCTGCTAAGAGATTTTGTGATATTAAGCTCTCTTATATCTCTTGAGATCGTGGCTTGAGTAACGATATAACCACTTTGATTAAGATGTGTGATCAGATCATCCTGTGTTTCGATGTTATAGGTACGGATGATCTTGATTATTTCTTTTTGTCTGTCGGATTTCATGTTTTTGATCCCCTTATGACATTTTTTCGTGAAGTATTTCGAGGAAACTACGGTTACGCAGTCTCACGAGCTTTGCAGATATATCGGATTTTTTAATTTGAATCCTGTCATCAGGCAGGATCTGAAAAATATCTGCACCGTCAACGGTGAGGTATATATTATTCTCACGGCAAGATACGGAGCATATTTCAATATTGGTTCGGCTTCCGTATATTACAGGGCGTTGATTAAGTGTAAACGGACATATTGGTGTAGTAATGATACATTCGAGTGACGGATCGGCAATAGGACCGCCTGCAGACAGAGAGTAAGCGGTAGAGCCGGTAGGAGTTGCGATTATAATACCGTCAGCTCTTGCAGATTGCACCTGAACACCATCGCTGTACAGATCATATTTGAAAAGTCGGGAAACGGGACCATTTGCAAGAACGATCTCATTAAGTGCGGGAAGATCGGGGGTGATTATACTGTCTCCTCTATGTATGAGGACATCAAGCATCATTCTTTCGTCGATCCTGAAATCCTCGCAAATCACCTTTTCGATAACATCGTGCTCATCGGGTGAGAGCTCTGCGAGATAACCGAGCGTTCCGGTGTTGACACCGAGAACAGGGGTATTATATGGGGAAAATTCTCTCGCCGCTTTTATAATGGTACCGTCGCCGCCGAATGCTATAACAAGCTCAGCAGTGCTGTATTCTTCCCTGTCTGTAACATACTCGGCGATATCGTCAAATAAATTATCATCATCCTTTGAGGTTATGATACGACAGCCGAGCATTTTGACAGCTTTGAGAAAATTACGGATCTTTTCAATATCTTCGTTTTTCGGAGGTCTGTATCTTACAGATATAATATTTATCATGAGCATACCTCACAAACAGTTTTTTCAAAATCTGAAGCGGACATTCCCTCTCCGGATTTTTTTAGATATATAAGGAATTCTGTATTACCGTCACCACCGGTAACAGGGGATCTTGTCAGACCTGCCACTGAGAATCCGCATTCAATGGCGACAGCAGCTACTTTGTTAATTGCAAAAATGTAGTGCTTCTTATCCTTGACGATGCCTTTTTTGTTGAGTGCAGAGATCCCGCATTCAAATTGCGGCTTTATAAGACCTATATAGATACCGTCATCCTTAAGGATCGAATATGCCGGTGTGAGGATAAGAGTCTGAGAAATAAAAGAAACATCGGTTACAGCAATATCGGCAAGAAATCCCGCAGTATCAGGAGTAAGATCACGAGCGTTGAAGCCTTCGAGAGATTTGACACGGTTATCGGCTCTGAGCGACTCATCAAGCTGATCGTGACCTGAATCAACGGCAAGAACGAAATCGGCACCGTGCTTCAGGAGACAGTCTGTAAATCCTCCGGTAGAAGCACCGATGTCAACAGCACACATACCATCAGCACTGATCCCGAAATGCTTCAATGCATGATCGAGCTTCACTCCACCCCTGCCAACGAACTCATGTGTTCGTCCGAGAAGCAGTACGGTGTCATTATCGGATACCGCAAGAGATGGTTTTACAGAAGTACTTCCGTTTACGGAAACGAGTCCTGCTTTGATATATTCAACCGCCTGACTGCGGCTTTTAGTCATTTCTGTTTCAGTTAAATAAACGTCAAGGCGCATCAGTTGTTCCTTTTACAAAGATGAAGAGCGAGTGCAGTAAGAGATTCACTGCCGGGAATATCGCTTATGGCGTCAATAGCCTTATCGGTGAGAACCTCGTACTCATGGATTGCTTCATCAACACTCATGTAAGCGAGAGATGTATGCTTGTCATTTTTTGAGTCACTGCCAACGGGCTTTCCTATAACAGCCTCATCACCGCATACATCAAGAACATCATCCTGTATCTGAAAAGCGAGACCGAGCATAAGTCCGTAGGTCTTCAGCTTTTCAATGATCTTCTGATCGGGTACAGGAGAAGCCGCAAAGTATCCTGCAAAAAGTGAAGCACAGATAAGAGCACCTGTTTTGAGGTTGTACATACGGCACAGCTCGTCATACGAGCCTGCATTTCCTCCAAGATCGATCTCCTGTCCGCCCGCCATGCCGAGAACACCTGAAAGACGTCCGTATTCGGCGGCTGTAAGTGCAGCAGAACGGGGATCTGCATTTTTGTTCCCTGCCGTTACCTCAAAAGCGAGAGACAGTAGCGCATCACCTGCAAGAAGCGCCGTAGCTTCACCGAAAGCTTTATGGCAGGATGGTTTTCCCCGACGCATATCGTCATTGTCCATTGCAGGGAGATCATCGTGAACGAGAGAGTATGCGTGTATCATCTCGATACCTGCGGCAAAAGGTACACACATTTCAGGTGTTGCACCGAATATTCTTCCTGTTTCCATAACGAGAAAAGCACGGATACGCTTTCCTCCTCCGAGAACTGCATATCTCATGGCATCGGCAAGATCTCCGTCTCCGATAGCTTCACATGAAAGAATGTCTGAGAGAAAGCTCTCGATATATTCGGAATTGTTTTTAAGAGCAGAAACTATATCAAAGCTTTTCATATTCCCTGTACCCCCGATTCAGGAACTGCACCATCTGAGATCTCCTCACCACCTGAGGTAAGGAAACGGACCTTCTGCTCTGCATTATCAAGCTTACTGTTACAAAGCTTAACGAGAGCAACCCCTTCTTCAAAAACCTCAAGGGATTTATCAAGAGGAGCATTGCCGCTTTCAAGGTATTTTACGATCTCTTCAAGTCTAGCCATTGCCTCTTCGAAGGTTACGTCATTTATGTTATTCATGATTTCATGTCTCCTTCATTTGGATATATCTCTCTGACCTCGGCACCGATCATACCGTCTGAGAGCCTCATCGTGATCCGATCCCCGATCCGTGCATTTTTGGTACTCTTAAGGATCTCACCGTCGGTGTCATAAACAGCGCCATAACCTCTTGCAAGCACTGCCATGGGGTCAAGAGCACTGAGCTTTCCTGCGTTGACGGCAAGGGTTGACCTTTTCTCTTTGCATTTGATCTCAGTTGCGGAGATAAGTTTATCGGAGAGGGACATAAGTCCCATCCTTCTGTCGTCTATTTGATTTTTGGGATCGGAGAGTGCACGGGATTTTGAGAATCTTTCAACCATTGCACGTCCTGCTATGATCCTTTGAGAAAGAAGTGCTGATTCCCGTTTGATTATATTTGTGATCTTTCGTTTTAGCTCTTCCGTATCGGGTACAGCTATCTCTGCAGCAGCAGATGGAGTGGGGGCACGCTTGTCAGCCACAAAATCGCATATTGTAAAATCGGTCTCGTGACCTACAGCGGAGATCACCGGAATCGTTGATACGGCAATTGTTCGTGCAAGCAATTCACTGTTGAATGCCCACAGATCTTCGATGGAACCACCGCCTCGTCCGATTATTATTACATCTGCAGAGGAAGTATTGTTGAAATATTCAAGCCCCTTTATAAGAGAAGCCACAGCACCCTCTCCCTGAACAAGAGCAGGATATACAGTTACTTCGGCAAAAGGAAATCTTCTTCCTGTGACGTTTATAATGTCACGTACAGCGGCACCTGTGGCGGAGGTGATAACACCGACTCTTGAAGGGATCTTCGGTATCGGTTTCTTTCTGTCATCTGCAAACAGTCCTTCAGCCTCCAGCTTGCGTTTAAGCTGTTCATATGCGATATACAGAGAGCCAACACCGTCAGGCTCCATTTCGGTAACATATATTTGGTATTGTCCGTCACGTACAAAAGCTGAGATACGACCTCGAAGTATCACAAGCATACCGTTTTCCGGTATAAATTGAAGCTTTGATGCAGCGGAACGGAACATTACGGCTTTTATAACAGAGGTGTCATCTTTAAGGGAGAAATAATAGTGCCCTGTGCTGTAGTGGTTTTTGAAGTTGGATATTTCGCCTTTAATATATATATCACAGAGGTGAGTATCACCCTCAAGCAGTTTTTTGACATATTCATTCAGTGCAGTAACACTGATAGCGGTAGAAGCGTCGTGCATATTCTCCCTCCCTTCGGATCATTTTTCTGATATGTGTTTCATACGTGTAAGAAGTGCTGTACCGCAGGCATTATCGGAAGCATACTGCGGCTCGGCAAAATATCGATCGGTTCCCGATAATTCGGCACGGAGCATTTTGCAGCTTATTACACCGCCGGCAAAAACGACGGGGATATCACCGTATTTCTCATAAATTCCGGAAAGCATCTCAGAGAGTGTGTCACGAATAGAGGTGAGCACGAAAGATGCCACGGCTTCCTTTGAAGCGGTCTCCAGATACAGCTTTTCGGCTTTATTTTCAAGTCCGGACAGATTACATGAAAGTCCGTGTACTGAGCAAAGGGGACGAATAGCTTTACCGTTATACTTTTCGGCAAGCATCTCCATCTCTTTTCCTGCGGGAAAGGAGAGTCCCATCATAACACCGGCTCTGTCTATAGCCTGTCCTGCATTTATATCAAGGCTCCCGCCAACAGTAACGGGATAAATTATTCTTTCATTGTCCGGTGAGACTTCGATGATATCAGTAGTGCCGCCCGATACATGGAAAGCGGCAAATTTTTCGCCTGCAAGCATGGTCACACCGGCTGAATATAACGCCGCCATGATATGCCCTGCCTGATGAGAAAACCGATAAAGAGGCACAGACATGGCTGAGGCGATCATCTGGGCCTCTGCAAGCCCTGACATGAAGCACGGCATATACGAGCCTTTTTGATATGTTGGGGATGCGGAAACTCCGACAGCACATATCTCACCGTCAAGCTCACATAGACGATCCTTTAGAGCCTCAGCCGCATCAGAAGCGTTTTTTATATGCTGGAAAACGGCATCACTCTGTCTCAGACCACGCTCTCCCGCTTTAACTTCAAGTAATTTTTTGTAATTAAGTACGATCTCACCATACTCATCAGCCAAAGCTACGGAGGTCGTGTAATTGCTCGTGTCTATACCGAGAAAAAGCTTATTCTTCATCAGCAGTTACATCGATGTTTGTATCGGAAATGTTCTCGGTATCAGAATCCGCAGTAAGGTTCTCTTTTATAGTAGCTGTATCCTTTGCGATACTGTTGAGTATACCGTTTACGAAAGGTACAGCGGCAGGATCATCATATTTTTTCGCGATCTCTACAGCTTCATTTATCGCAATGCCGCAAGAGGTGCTTTTGCAGATCATATCATATGTGGCAACGAGCAGAACAGCTCTGGTGACCGGAGCGATTCTGGATACCTTCCATCCATCGGAATATTTTTCGATGATATCAGAAAGAACTCCTCTCTTTGATACAATATCGGAAAGTCCCTTTTTGATATAGCGATAATTCTCAAATTCACGCTCAGTACGGGCATCCTCATATATTTCCAAAGCATCCTTTTCTCTGTTGAACTCGTATTCGTAAACGAGTGTGAAAAGTATTTCTCTTGCTTCTTTTTTGTTCATAATACTCCTCTTTCCATGTGTTGGATCACTTCATAGTTATACATTGTATATTATACATCTTTTATGCATAAAAGTCAATGAATTATCGGTAATATAAGGGATTTCTTTATAAAGAAAAACCGCCTGAAAAGATTCAGACGGTTAAAATGTTATCCGGCTATGTCGTTGTAAAAAATTATTTCTTCGGGAAGAACGAGATTGAGCTTATCTTTAGCGATATCCTCGACATAATCATCATCCATTTCACTGTTGAGACGATTTTTGAGTTTTTCGTTATAAGCTTCTTTCTGCTTGTTTTTTTCAGAGAGTTCCGATATTCTGCTATTGAGATCATCGATCTGTATCTTTTGTACGAATAATGTCACAATGCAGAACAAAGTAAAAGCGGTCAGTGCAATTTTAACGGCAATTCCGGTTTTTTTTGATTTCATTTTTAACCTCTGGTTTATATATTGAATCGTATATCCCTTCGCAGACTTTTTGTAGCACGGAGGGTGCGGTATTTAGCAAATCTGTATCTGATCTCTGCGACAAGAGGAATGATGATTCTTGAGGCAAACAGAGAAAACAATTTTCTTATGATCCGTGCGAGAAGACGGAAAGGTAAAGATGTGATCATAAAGACATACCGAATCAAGCATTTAAAAGCAAACAAAATTACTTCAAGGACTGAGATAAAAAACTTGCTTGCGGTAAAATAATATATAAAAAAACCGATGGCAGAGGCAAGAATAAAATAAAGTCTTATCTGTCCTCTGATGGCATGAAAAAGAAAAAGCGAATAAATAACGGAGCAAATACAGGCAAAAAACAGATCACTAAACAATAACAGTATAATGGAATATATACGTGAAAGACTTCCCTTGCTTTTTTTGTGATCCTTTGAGAGAAAAGGAAGCTTAATTGAGTGTAGCTTTAAGGCGGTGGAGGAATATCTCGTAATACCCATAGCAGAACGAGAAATACGGAATAAGTCATAGACTATTCCTAAAAATACCCCCATTATCAAAGAATATAAAGTTACCCACAGTTGTTCTGAAACGGAAAACCACATATATTACTTCGTTGAACGTCGTTTGGATGAGCGTTTTTTTGCGTTATCGTCAATGTAATAAATACCGATGATCCTACCGCTTATGGTAAGTATCCCCTTTTCGGAAGAAAAATTGTCGATCCTCAATTCATCTCCGTCAACGATCAAGTCCCCGAGCGCTGAATGTGCTGAAACTGAGCAATCGTCAAAACTGAAGACATCGTCGATCCCTGTGAGCTCAGCACTATGTCTGTCGTGAATAAAGATGCTGTGAGATCCAAAATTCTTGTCGTTGTTCATACGCACCCCCGAAATGATGTATTATAAATATATTCGGGAGGTATCTGAAATATTACGTAAAGATTTAAGATATCACCTCATACAAGGAAGAGGCATCGTTTTTGCCGACTGTTTCTTTGACGTCTGTGACTTTAACGGTAAGACGGCGTTCACCGAATGCGACCTCAATTACATCCCCGACACTTACGTCATAGGAGGCTCTTGCGACCTTTCCGTTTACGGAAATATGGCCGGCATCGCAAGCATCGTTTGCAACAGTTCTTCTTTTAATAATACGGGAAACCTTCAGGAATTTATCAAGTCTCATTGGTGATCCTCTCAATGTAATAGGACAGTCTCGGAAACCCGAGACTGTCACCATTTTGAAATTACTTATTGATCTTAGCCTTAAGATCTCTGCCGGCAGCAAAAGCGGGCTGCTTTGAAGCGGGAATTGTAATTGTAGCGCCGGTAGCAGGGTTACGTCCGGTACGCTCGCCTCTTTCCTTTACGCTAAAGGAACCGAAACCGATGAGCTGAACCTTCTCGCCGTCAACAAGAGCAGACTCGATTGCGGAGAAAACACTGTTAACAGCTGCCTCAGCATCCTTTCTCTTGAGACCGGTATCCTTGGAGACAACGTCGATAAGCTGTGATTTGTTCATGATTCTAAATCCTTCCACTTTTTCATTGCTGCACTCTTCCGCGCGGGAGAGGCGCTTACTTGGTGATATTATATCACTACATTTAAATTATTGCAAGGGTTTTTTAGCAGATTTATTGTTTTTTATCGGTTTTTTTTAACGTTTTTTTATTTTTGCATCATTCCATAGGGATAAAAGTTCAAATTCAGACATATTTTTTATGTCTTTATGAGCACCCAACACGGCATTTTCAACATCTTCAAATCTATCGTTAAATTTTTCGCAAGCACTATGGAGAGCACTTTCGCAGTCAACACCGGTAAATCTTGCAACATTTGTTATTGAGAGAAGAAGATCTCCGATCTCTTCAAAAATCCTTTCGTTTGTTGAAGACAGCTCATCCCTTACTTCGTATGCTTCCTCAAAAACCTTTTCCATTGCCTCTGAAGCATCCTTGAAATCGAATCCGACTTTCCCTGCTTTTTTTCCTATTTTTTGAGCACGAATGAGGGACGGAAGTGATTTCGGAACTGCACGAATATCATCTGTAACAGTTTTACGTTCTTCTTTCTTCTCTTCTTTTTTTAAAAGCTCCCAGTTTTTCAGAACTTCATCGGAATTATCAGCATTGACGTCGCCAAATACGTGGGGATGTCTGTATATGAGCTTTGCACATATGTCATGGACTACATCATCAAATGTGAAATTACCCGCTTCTTCCTCTATTTGTGAATGAAAGACCACCTGAAGAAGTACATCACCAAGCTCTTCACGCAGATGTGTGGGATCATTTTGATCGATCGCATCAATAGCCTCATAAGTCTCCTCGATGAAATCACGTTTTATAGAGGAATGAGTTTGTTCCCTGTCCCACGGACATCCGTTTTCGGAGCGAAGAATGGACATGATATCTCTTAGCGTATTTATATCGTAATTATTTTGGCTAATAATTTCTTTAGCTTTTTTCATTTTATATCTCCGTTATTTTTATCTGATAAGATTTACTTTACTCAGTGCGGAACATAGCTTTTTACCCTTTGGCAGAAGCATAATATCGTCGGATGTAATTGATTTTGTAATGAAAAGCAGAATTACATACACGATTCCGGCAGTAAGAATTCCTCCAATTGTAGAGACAGTTGCGGAAAAGGCTTTTATATAAAGTAAATAACTGCCGAGTGCTGTCGCAGCGCATAAAAGTCCGCAGATGAAGGGTTTAAGGAAAACACGTCCTATATTTGGTATTATATCAGCGTATTTTGCAATAAACGCAAAATTGATGCAGGTGACAACAAGATAGCAAAGGAAAGTGCTTATGGGAGTAGCGATCATACCTATATGCTTTATAAGAAAGAAATTTGCAGAGAGCTTTACAGTTGCACCGGCAAGCATAGACAGTAGTGGCAGTCTTTCCTTTCCGCATGATTGCAGAATAGCATTGGTGACGGAAAGAATACAGACAAAAATTGTAGACGGAGCAAGAACTCTCAAAAGCGGAGTTGCGTTGACTATTGCCGAAGCCTCACCGCCGCCGTAGAACATCTGAAGAATAGGCTCTGCAAGAACTGACATTCCAAGTCCGCAAGGGATGCCAATAAGTACAGCAACCTTAAGTGCAGATTCCATGATCGTGCGAGTGCGATCGGGATCCTTATTTGCTCTTGCTACAGACAAAAGCGGCACGATCGCTGCTGAAATAGGATAGATGAGTACAGGCGGAAGATTGAACATCGGTACCGCAAGACCGGTGTAATTACCGAACAGCGTTGTTGCCTCTATCTGAGTAAAACCATTTTCTTGAAGGAGGTTTTGGACAATAAAAGTATCGATCAGATTAGTGAGAGACATCACAGTGGCACTCAGGGTTATCGGAAGTGATAGGAAGATTACTTTTTTGAGGATATCCTTTGTGGGAGACACCGTGTCTGATATTCCGCAAGTCTGAGTGAATTCCGCAGTGTATTTACTTTCATTGAAAAAGAATTTTGTTATACAGAGATATATCATACCAAGTCCGGCTCCGATGGAAAGACCGATCGCACCGTAAGCCGCTACGATATTTATAGAATATTCTTGTTCAATTGCGTAAAGTGCAAAGATTATTCCGAGCACGAGCTTGCAAAGAGCCTCGATAAGCTGAGACACAGCAGTTGGTATCATTTGCTGAAAGCCCTGAAAATAACCTCTGAGAGTGCTAGAAACACAGATAAAAAACAATGTTGGTGCAATAGCTATTATACAGATCTTCGCAGGACCTGAACCGAGGATATCGGCAAAAGAATTTGCGAAGATCAGCATAGCGGACATACCGATAAAACCGATAGCCAAAAAAAGAATGACAGTTGTTCGAAAGATCTTTTTGATCTGTTTCAATTCACCCTTAGTCCTGGATTCGGAGATAAGAATTGAAACAGCAACAGGCAGACCGGATGTGGAAAACATAAAAAACACAGTATATATCTGATATGCCGTATTATAGTAACCGAAACCCTCTCCACCGAGGATATTGTTCATCGGTATCTTGAAAAGAAGACCGATTACCTTTACGATCAGATTGGCAATTGTAAGTACGGCGACACCGGAAAAGAATAACTTTGTAGAATTTTTCACAGTCTTACCTGTGTTATTCTTCATATGTTAAATATCCTTTCAGCACATTAACTTTTCTCTTGCAGCGGCGTATTCGTGATCTATCCGCGCAATATCTATAGTAGTATATTCACCGTTTTCGAAAAGAATACGCCCGTCCACCATAGTCATGACTACATCGCTTCTGTCTGCGGCATAAGCGAGAGTACTAAAAGCATCCTCACATATGGAAACACCGGGGCGGTCACATGAAATTAGTACAAGATCGGCAGGCATACCGACTTTTATTTCTGCATATCCTTCTCTTCCCTGAGCGACAGAACCTCCGGCAGTAGCAGCAGTTATTACATCAGCGGCACGTACTGCAGAGGCGTCACGAAGGATCCCCTTGTGCAGAATTGCGGAAAGCTGCATTTCGGCGATAAGATCCTGCTTGTTGTTTGAAGCAGAACCGTCGGTACCGAGAGCAATATTCACTCCTGCCTTTGAGAGAGCTTCAAAATCCATCACACCGCTTCCGAGCTTAAGATTGCTTCTGGGATTGTGGACAGCGGTCGCACCCTTTGATGCCATGATCTCCATGTCATTCCGATCGAGCCATACACAGTGAGCAGCAGTTACGGGTACATCAAACACTCCGCATTTTTCAAAAAATGCGGTAGGAGTCATCCCATGGCGTCCTATACACTCATTGTGTTCTTTTTCGGTTTCGGACAAATGTATATGCAAACGTGCACCGTAGTCCTTTGCAAGCTCTGCAAGATAACGGCACATGGATTCAGTGTTTGTATATTCGGCATGTAGAGAAAAATCAATTTTTACTCTGCCGTTACCGGCATTGTTATAATCATTGAAAAGAGAAATAGTTTCTGCAACACGGAAATTGGATGCAGGAGCTTCGGATTCATCAAATGAAACTACAGAACGTGAGATATTCGCCTTTATACCGGACTCAATGACAGCATCGGCGACACGGTCACAGAAAAAATACATATCAGAAAAAGAAGTTACACCGCCGCGTATCATTTCAGCAATGGCGCTCATGGTTCCGATATATGCAAGATCGCCGTTAAGCTTGTCCTCTGTGGGGAAAATATGGTCGTTCAGCCACACATCGAGGGGACAGTCACTGCCAAGACCTCGAAGAAGTGTCATAGGAGTATGACAGTGAGCATTGACAAATCCGGGCATGAGTATACATCCCGCACCGTCGATCGTGCGGTCAAATGATGAACAGCCTTTAGGAAGAACATCTCCCGCAAAAACAACGGTGTCATTTTCAACGATTACGTTTTTTACTGCACTTTGCCCCGAAAGATCGGGGCAAAGTGCATTTTTTATAAGAATTTTCACTTTGATTCTCCGTATACAGATCAGTCAATAAATTCGTGCAGAAGTGAATCTGCGGGAACGTCGGATTCGAGGATTGCATAAGGGATGATTCTGGTAAGCTTCTTTTTGATAAAGCTTACAGTGGGATATTGAGGACTGTATAGATCAACGGTATCGAGGATATCGTATATCTCCGTACACATAACGTAAAGATCATACGGTATAACCGAATTTATCTTTATTTCAGCAGCCTTTCCTTGAGGAACGATGCGTTTATCTTCATTGTCACGAACGGCATCCCAAAGTCTGAGGGTGAATTCGGGGCCGGATGCTCTGTTATTGTAATCTCTGAGAATGCGTCGGAGAAGTCTGATCTCATCCGCTTCAAAGCGCATACCGTTAGCTGTAACAGATGAGGCAACAGTAATATAAACACGCTTTGTGGTAGCGGAATCAAGGCTTCTGTAGATCTCGGGATAAAGAGCCTGTATTCCTTCGAAGATGTAAATGTCGTTTTCCTGAGGGACATATCTTCTCATACCTACTCTTTTTCTTTCTTTGAAGTCATATATAGGAGCTATGGCTTCATTTCCATTGTAAATATCACGGATAAAATGATTGAACATTCCGAGATCAAGAGCTTCGGGAGATTCATAATCCGGTATGTATATCTTATCGGATGCAGTATTTTCCTCAAGATAGAAATCGTCAATAGAAATAGATACCACTCTTCTTCCTGCAGTTTCAAGAAGAGCTCCAAGCTTTCCTGCGGTTGTGGTTTTTCCCGAACAGGAAGGGCCTGCAAGAGCTACAGTGTTGATGTTCTTATCGGAAAGAATGGCATCGGCTGCCATTTTGACTTCGTTTTCAAAACGGCTCTCCCATTTGATTATTTCCTCTTTAATGTCTGTGTCCTGTCTGAAATCCAGGATAATGTTATCATAGTTTTCCATTACTTTACGTTCCTTTCCGGCGACGTCAGCCATGATTTTCATAGAACTTCTTTGAATTTGTACGAAGGACAAGCCGCCTTTTTTCACCGGTCTCGCCATCGTGATCCTTTAAGTATTCATAGGGATATTTGGGTTCAAAAATTCGCTCGATTATCTGCTCACCTGAGCGTTTATCATGAAGTGTGAGCCTTGTGACGGCGGAGGCACCGACACCGAAAACGGTGTGAATTTCTTCCATCATATATATATTGTACATACTCTCACACCCGGGTAATGAAAATCCTACGTTTTCAAGGTTTCCAACAGTGTTTTTTTGTCTGTACATATAATACGGAATGTAGCCGAAGTCAGATATAATACGGGAAGCTTCGCTGACAGAACGCTCTGCATCAAGACTTTCTCTTGAATAAAGATCGCTCATGCCGTAATCTGAGGAGCGTTTTACAGTAAATGTATGAACGGTGATCGCATCAGGTTGAAGCTCAGCTATTTGATTTGCGGATGATATAAAGCTTTCTGCACTTTCTCCCGGCAAACCTGCTATCAGATCGACATTTATACATTTTATTCCTGTGTCACGTGAGAGCTCATATGCTGCAAGGAAATCAGCCGCAGTGTGATTCCTGCCTACATTTTTCAGAACATCATCGTTCAGTGTCTGAGTATTAACACTTATCCTTGTGACATTGTTTCTCTTTATTGCTTCAAGTTTTTCTTTTGTGATGGTATCAGGCCGTCCTGCTTCAAATGTAAACTCTTCGATCTCATATCCGACAGATTCTCGAACGAAAGACAGAAGATAATCTATTTGAGATGCATCAAGGATAGTCGGAGTACCGCCGCCGACATACACGGAAGAAACATGAAGTCCGAGAGAATTTATGGTCTCTATAGTATTAGTGAGATCACGTTTCAGAGCAATAAGATACTCCGGAATAAGCTTGAGAAGCCCGGGAGATGAAACAGAAACGAAGGAACAGTACCGGCATCTTGACGGGCAAAAAGGAATGGCGATATAGATACTGCATTCATTTCGCTGATCTTTTTTGATTACAGCCGATTCAGTAACCGAAACGGAGGTTGCGAGCCTTGCCTTATCTTCACTTACACGATAAATGTTTATAAGATAATTTGAGGCATCATCCGGTGAGAGTCCCTCATCAATGAGAGCAGATACAACTCTTGCGGGGCGTACTCCCGTGAGTATTCCCCACGGAGGAGTATAACCGGTGAATTTTCCTGCTGCATCCATAAATGCAAGTCCTACGGCGATCTTGTCGGATTTTTCAATATCGGCTGATGTGAGTGAAGAGAAATCCACACTTCCCTTTCCTACATAAGCGCACCCGATCTCGGAATCACCTAACTGAACAACGGCAAAGCTGTTGTTCTCACATCTTTCCGAATGAACTTTGCACCAACGGGAATTTTCACTCTCCTTGAAGCCTTCACCCGGGAAATAGAGGAGACACAGTGTCTGTACATAGTAAGCGTTCAGCTTACCGTTTCCTGTGATATAAATATTCATTATATATTCCTCGGGGCTTTGAGTGAATCGGAATCAAGCGAGATGGTAACGGGACCGTCACAGCACATGTCTATCTTCATGTCGGCTCCGAAAACTCCGGTTTCGACTTTTAATCCGCAATCAATTAGCTTATCACGGAAATAATCAAACATGGGCTTCGCCTCATCGGGCTTCATGCAATTGCCGAAATCAGGACGTCTGCCACGTCTGCAGGAGGCGCTTAAAGTGAAATTCGGGATAAGAAGCACTTCTCCGTCAATGTCACTGAGTGCAAGATTCATTTTCATGTTCTCATCCTCAAAAATGCGAAGTCCTGCGATCTTTGAGCACAGAAGATCGGCATCATCATGGGTATCACCTACAGCACAACCCAGAAGGATCATCATTCCCTTAGCCGCTTTACCTTTCACCTCTCCGTCAACGGAAACAGAAGCGAAAGAAACTCTTTGTAAAATTGCTGTCATTTACAGTCCTGCCTTTAAGTGAGATCAACTGAAGCCACGGACGATATTGGTAACATTGTCGATAGACTTCAGACGTGAAACGATCGAAGTAAAATGCTCCGTATCCTTACACGCAATTGTGAGATTTATGATTATATCATCATTGGTGCGCTTTTTGGTATTGATCTGAAGGATCGATACCTTCATATCGGCAAGCGCTATGGTTATATCAGCGATAAGTGAGATGGAATTGAAGGCAAAAATCTGTATCATTGCCTCAAATGTAGTCTTGTTTTTGGAAACAAGTGCATCGTTATCCCACTCAGCATGGATCCAACGATTGAAGAATTCAGGAGACTTCATACCGCTCATGACGTTGGGACAATCTCTCTTGTGGATGGATATTCCGTAACCCTTGGTTATAAATCCGATCACCGGATCACCGGGGAGAGGGTTACAGCATTTTGCAAATTTAACTGCACAGCCGTACTGACCGTCGACGATGATACCGCCGTTATTGTTACTCTTTTTGAAGCCGGCAGTCTTAACTTGATCGGTATTTGTAATAGGCGCTTCTTCTTCAAGTGGCTTCACTTGCTTTTCAAATTCATCCTTTAGCTTCGGGATGATCTTTGACATTGCAAGACCGCCGTAACCGACAGTATTGTAAAGATCCTCGGCATCCTGAATACCGATTCGCTTTGCAACGGCGCTGACTATGGATAGTTTTTGATCATCGGTGAGTCTTCGTGAAATCTTGGCAAGCTCACGTTCGATGTCACCACGTCCGACTTCGATATTGTCAGATCTCTTTTCCTTTTTAAACCACTGACGGATCTTGTTTCTTGCTTCCGAAGTCTTAACGATCTTGAGCCAGTCACGGCTGGGGCCTTTAGATGCCTGCGAAGTAAGGATCTCGACGATCTCACCGTTCTGAGGAATACGGTCGATGGGAGCGATCATACCGTTGATCTTTGCACCGATCATACGGTTTCCGACCTGGGTATGGATCGAATAAGCAAAGTCGATGATAGTAGATCCCTGAGGAAGTGCAACCACATCACCCTTGGGTGTGAACACAAATGTCTCATCGTTGAATATATCGTTTTTAAGAACGCTCATGAACTCGTCGGGATCGACGGTCTCATTCTCTGTATCAACCAGCTTTGAGATCCACGCAAGCTTTTCGTCGATCTCCTCACGGCTTCTTTCGCCAGATTTGTATTTCCAATGAGCGGCAATACCGTATTCTGCAACGTGGTGCATATCCTTTGTTCGTATCTGCACCTCAAAAGGGATACCGTCACGCCCGATGACCGTCGTATGAAGAGACTGATACATATTGGGCTTAGGAGTTGAGATATAGTCTTTAAAACGACCGGGCATAGACTTGAACAGCTCGTGTATGATTCCGAGGGCTGTATAACAGTCAAGCTCGGTGTCGACTATGATCCTCAGTGCATAAAAATCGTATATCTCGTCAAAGCTTTTGTTCTGATTGAACATCTTGCGATAGATGCTGTATACGGTTTTTACACGACCTTCAAGACGGTACTCGATCTTGTATTCATCAAGTCTGTCAGATATATAGGAACGGACTTTTTCAATAAAGTCACGGTTCTGACCGTATTTGCGCTCAATATTTTCGCTTACCTCAGCGTAACCGATAGGATCAAGATATCGCACAGCAAGGTTTTCAAGCTCCTGCTTGATACGTTGGATACCGAGACGGTGAGCAAGCGGTGCATAGACATGCATCGTTTCAAGTGCGGTAGTCCTTCGCTTATGTTCAGGCTTTGCGTCAAGAGTACGCATATTGTGGAGCCTGTCGCAAAGCTTTATAAAAATTACACGGATATCCTTAGACATCGCAAGAAGCATTTTGCGGATGTTTTCCATTTGAGCTTCTTCTTTATCTTCAATGGCGATATCTTCCATTTTTGTAAGACCGTCAACGAGATTTGCAACATCCTCACCAAATTTGGCTTTTATCTTGTTGAAATCAGTTTTATCGGGGCAATCCTCAATTGTATCATGAAGAAAAGCGGCACATATGGAATCTGTATCAAGACCGAGAGCTGCGGCGATTTCAGCAACAGCGATGGGATGCACGATGTACGGCTCACCGGAATTACGGAACTGACCTTCGTGCATTTCGGTTGCATACCTGAAAGCCTCTGCGATCTTTTCCATATTGTATTTTTTTCCGCTTGTTTCAAGAACCGAAAAAAGTTTACCTACGAGCTCACTTTCCTCGGGAGTTAAGTCGATTTTCGTCATATAGTACCTCAGTTATATGGGTAATTTAACCTCTGCAGCTTTGAAGCTTTCTGTACAAGGGAGAATTTTCAAGACTTGTACGATGTTTTACGTGGATATACGTAAATACGAATTTTTCAAGCTCGGTATCAGTTTCTTCTGCACGGATGAGATCAAGCTCATCTATGATCTTCAGAATAAATCTGAGCTTTGCATATCCGATATTACCGCCTGATTCACCGATAAGATGCAGAAGTGCACGTATGCTGTATATTTCTCTTTCCATGCGAAGCTCATTTTTGAGAAGGTTATAAATGAATCCGCAATCATCACGTGAAGGGATAATTGAATCGTCAAATTTTTCTGATATTTCGTCAGAGGACTCAAGAAGCTCGGATATGCGGGCATATTCTTCTCGCTCGGCAAGCTCAGTCTCATACTGTTTTTCGGAAAGTCTCATATCCTTTGCGATGAACTGAAGGTTCTTTTGTCCCTGAAATTCATTTATGTCAAGATTGAAAAGAATGTCAGCTTTATCACCGGGATAAATATCATATTCCTCCGGAATATGACGGAAGCACATCACTGTAACGGGAATTCTTCCGCATTTAACTGTAAATTTTGTATGTTTACCTGAACCGACCGTGCAATAATCGTCAACTGTAAGACCTCGTGCTACAAAAAGAGGTTGCGGATTTGATACCCCGTAAGGCTCAAGAAGATAAAGCTCCGATGCCTGCTTCATAGTGACATCAGCGGGAGAGAGCTCCATATCGTATTCAAAGCCGGGGCATATATCCTCTCCGTTAAAGGAATTATTTGCATAATCGGCAAGGCGTGAAATAAATTCCGGCAGATTTTTTCGCTTGATCGACAGACCTGCCGCAAGCTCGTGACCTCCGTATTTCTCAAGAAGATCGTCGCAAGATCGGAGAGCATCCACAAGGTTCATTCCCTTGACGCTTCTTCCGGATCCCTTTCCTACATCCTCGGGGGAAATACCGTCTGTAGAGGAACCGTCGAAGGATATGAGTATGGAAGGCTTACCGTATCTTTCTGTAAGGCGGGATGAAACGATTCCTATGATCCCATGATGCCATGTTTCGTCATCAAGAACGATCACGGGAGAATCCTTGAGAGCCTCATTGGATTTAAGTTTTTCTTTTGCTGATGTAGCGATCTCATTTTCCTCAAACTGTCTTTCCCTGTTAATATCACAGAGCTTTTTAGCCAGTGCGGCAGCTCTGACAGGATCTTTCGCAAGGAAAAGCTCCACAGCAATGCCGGCACTGCTGATCCTTCCGGCTGCGTTGATTCTGGGGGCAATTGAATAACTTATATATCCAGAAGTCACTTTTTTCTGCGAGCCCAGTTTCTTTGATTCGGAGCTTACGGCATCCATGAGAGCGACAAGACCGGGACGATCTGTACATTCAATTTTTCTGAGTCCTTCAGCTACGATCAGTCTGTTTTCATCTTTGAGAGGCATTACATCAGCGACGGTACCGATAGCAACAAGATCTATGTAGTCCTTGCATATACGCTTCACACTTGTGTAAAGATCGTCACCGCTTTTCAGCTTTTCAATTGCACAGATAACCTTGAAAACGACACCGACACCTGCAAGCTCCTTGAAGGGATAGGTGCATCCGTTTTGTCTTGGGTTTACGATAGTATAGGCATCAGGAAGAATTTCATGGCATTCGTGATGATCGGTTACGATAAGAGTTATACCGAGCTCACGACAAAGTGCAGCCTCTTCAAAAGCGGTGATACCGGTATCAACGGTAATTATCATTGAAACACCGTCTTTGGCAAAGCTGCGGACGATATCTGTCGACATACCGTACCCCTCACCTGCTCTGTTGGGAATATAATAACCAACATTTTTGTCGATGGTTTCAAGATAAGTAAGGAGTGTACAGACGGAGGTCACTCCATCTACATCATAATCGCCGTAAACAATGATCTTTTCATTGTTTTGTGCGGCTTCGAGGATCTTTTGCGCAGCAACATCCATACCTGACAGAAGAAATGGATCATGGAGCATAACTTCGGATTTTGTTATAAATGAATCCGCATCTCCCGGAGTCATGCATCCTCTGTTCATAAGAAGCTGAGCTGTAACCTCGGTTACACCGAGAGATGATGCTATATCATGTCTGAGATCATCATTTTTGACAGCACCCTCGCTCAAATTCCATTTGTACTTGTACTTTCTCATTTATTTATATATTCCTTGAATATTAGAATCGATTTAAAAGATATTATTCATCATCGGATATGACATTGTCATCATCGGACAATATCCGAAGGATCGTCAGTCTCGGTTCATTATTCTTCATTTTTCTTTCGAAAATACGCAGAAAAGGAAAGACGATAATGAACCCTACGACAGCCGAAATAATACAGATATCAGATGAGAGACCTAAAAGCGTTGTTGTCACATAACAAATAAGTCCCATTATAAGAGGGAGAATGAATACTGCGGCAGCAGCACCGAGAACCTCCTTGTCGGAGGTGGAAACTTCAACGGAGTCACCGATCTCTGCATCAGCTTTGTTTATTGCATATGCAGTCATTTTTTTGCCGGAGGACATTATTCCACTCATGGCACATTTGCCACTGCACTGCATCTTATGGCAGCCGTCACACATTGCTTTTCTTGATACTTCGATCTCAGCAAGACCGTTTTTAAATCCGATGACCTTTGCTCTTTGTACCATGAGCTCCTCCTTTAACTAATTATCGTATTGTAAAGTTAAATGAAAGTTGAGAACCTGTCAATCCATATGGTACAATAGTTTCACCACAAAACACAAGTACTCCGAAATGGAAGAAAGGTTCTCATGATGAAATCATACCACATTTCATG
>SVQM01000005.1 GCA_015065335.1 Oscillospiraceae bacterium
CAACGGAGCCGTCACAGCAAAGAGTTCCGAAGAGAAGGAGCTTCTTTATCTCATCACCGTTTGCAAAGCCGATCTTCTCATCCGCACCGGAATCGGTGACTGCACGGACAAGTGTCATACGGTTCTGAGTGAGCGTACCGGTCTTGTCTGAGCAGATAACAGATGCACTTCCCAGTGTCTCAACTGCGGGGAGACGGCGGATGATGGCATTTTTCTTCACCATCCTCTGCACGCCGATAGAAAGAACGATGGTAACGATGGCGGGAAGTCCCTCGGGAATAGCGGATACCGCAAGAGATACTGCGGTCATGAACATATGCATGGGATCAAGGTCATTCATGAGTCCCACAATGAAGATCACTGCGCATGCAAGAAGCGCAACGATACCAAGGTATGTGCCGAGCTTTGAGAGCTTCTTCTGCAGAGGAGTGGACTCCTCCTTCTCGCCTGAGAGAAGTGTTGCGATCTTACCCATCTGAGTGTTCATTCCAGTCTGAGTAACAACGGCAGTAGCAGTACCGTAAGTAATGCTGCATCCCGAAAATACCATGTTTGTTCGGTCGCCGATGGGAGCCTTTTCATCCACAACGGCATCTGCGTCCTTATCGGAGGGAACGGATTCTCCCGTAAGGGCGGATTCCTCGGATTTGAGGCTGACGCTGTGAAGAAGTCTTGCATCTGCAGGTACGAAATCTCCCGCTTCAAGGCGGATGATATCACCGGGAACGAGAAGTGCCGCATCGATCACTTCCTCTGAGCCGTTACGGATAACCTTTGCATGGGGAGATGAGAGTCCCTTCAGTGCATCGAGTGCACGTTCTGCACGGCTCTCCTGCACAACGCCCATTATTGCATTGAGCACCACGATAAGAAGGATCAGTGCAGGCTCAAAAAACTCCTTGGGATTCCCTTCGTAAACTGCGATCCCGAAGGAGATACCTGCTGCGATCAGCAGAATGATTATCATTACGTCACGGAACTGCTCAAAGAATCTCTGAAGCATTGTCTTTTTCTTGCCCTCGGCAAGACGGTTCTCACCGTGAGTTTTCAGTCTCTCCTCTGCCTCAGCAGTACTGAGTCCTGTGTTCAGATCAGCTGACAGCTCCTTCAGCACGGTGTCTTTGTTCTTTGAATGATGATCCATTTATAAAGCCTTTCTTATATGACGACAGCAAGACCGCAGATCGAAACGATTTGCGGTCACTTGACTGTGTAATAACATCATTATACTTTATATGTGTGAATAAATAAACGTATGATTATGAACAATAGAGAAACATTTGATTGAAAGGAAAACTATACCGAAAGATATATAAATATTGCATAAAATACATGATATTATTTTCAAATAAGTGTTGAAAACCATCTAAAGATTTGTTATAATGAAGCCGTTCATTAAGCACATGAAGGAGTTCAAAAATGAAGAAATTTCTTACACTTGCGCTGACAGCGGCGATGCTCATGCAGGGTGCTGTATCGGCATTTGCGGATGATGTAGGGTTTGTCCTCGCTGAGGGTTCTCATCTCAAGGTCGAAAACGGCATCGTCGACATGATAGACGGTACCATCACCGTAGGTGAGCTGAAAGCTGAGTTTACGGGGGCAGTCGATGTCGCAGGAAAGGCTGATGATGCGGCTGTATGCGCCGATGATACAGTCACAGCAGGCGGCGAAACTGCAAAAGCTATCATCTGGGGCGATGCATCAAAGGACGGCAAGATCACTCTTACGGATGCCACAAGAATGCTTCAGTCCATTGCGAAATGGAGTGTAGATATCTCCGAGATCGCAGGTGATGTTGACAGGAATGACAAGCTCACTCTTGCGGATGTTTCAAAGCTCCTTCAGAAGCTTGCCAAGTGGGATAACATCTCTCTCGGTAACGTAAGAATGGTTTTTGAAAACAAAGCAAACAAAATCGACGGTGAGGACAACACCATAAAGCTGTTCTTCACCAATATGATGGAGAAAAACGGGCGCAAGGATACTGCCTTCAACGGCAATTACTCATACAAGATGACCATGGGCAGAAACGAGACGGAGTCATGTCAGGTGCTCATGACCTCCGAAACTGAAAGAGAGGGGCTTTCTGCATCTCTGTCGGAATTTGTGTATGAGTACGGGGAGGCTGTGCTTGAGTCAAAGCTTGAGTGGATAAAGTATTATGATCACAACCTTGCATATCCCATTATGACCGACGAGTACAAGGGCAATTCCAACTGGCTGAACAGAGAAGGATGCGTAGTGTGGCACGACGATGAATATCCCGAGATCGTTCTGCCTATGGCTGACACCTTTGAGCTTGAGGCACAAAAGCTTCAGCATATGGTGATCTCCGTTACATCCACCAAGGATTCCCCTGCGGGAATGTACAAAGCGGTACTTGAGCTGAAGGATGAGGAGGGCAAGGTCGTAAAGAGCGTGCCGGTTTATGCATATGTTTGGGATTTCACACTTCCCGACGCTCCATACAGCGCATCTCTGTTCTGTACACAGTGGGAGAGTGGAAAAGACGGCAAGTACAGCTATAAGGACTACTATGACTATATGCTTGACAACAATCTCTCGAGCTATGTGCTTCCTTACGAAATAGACGAGCCTGAGGCTGAGGCTTATATGTCAGATCCCCGTGTAAGTGCATTCGTTATTGCGGGCACTGCTGAAAAGTACGGTGCGATCATGGGTGAGTCGGACGAGGATACAAAAAAGTATTTTGAGATAGTGCAGTCCAATCCCGAATGGGCTAAAAAGGGGCTGTTCTATTATACCGATGAGCCGTGGGGCGAAGGACTTCTTGAGGTAAAGACCACATACGAGCATCTTGTTGACGTGCTCGGTACCACCGAGGGTATCCGTAACATCACTCCTCTTGCGGGAAACAACACCTACGTTGACAAAGATCACCAGAACCGAGGCATCGATCCCGTTGAGTATATCAAGGATTACATAAATGTATGGTGCACATCCTCAGCGGCATTCATGGATACCCTCAAGGGCGGATATTTCACCACGAGACGTTCCCTCTCCATGTACGGAGAATTCCGTGAGAGAGCAGAAGCCTTCCGTGAGAGAGGCGATGAGATCTGGTGGTACACCTGCTGCGGTCCCGAGATCCCTTACACTAATCTGTTTACATGGTATCAGGGCGTTGTTATCCGTGATCTGTGGTGGCAGCAGTATATGAACGATGTCAACGGATTTTTGTATTACGGTACGGGTGTTCACTGGAATCAGATATCCAAGTACAGATTCAATATTTACAACGGTGACGGTGTGCTCATGTACCCCGGCGAATATTTCGGATGCGAAGGTCCCTGTGCATCATGGCGGCTTTATCAGGTGCGTGACGCCTATGACGATTTCGATTACCTCCGTATGGCGGAAGAGATCGTCGGACGTGAGAATGTTATGAAGATCGTATCAAAAGTGACTACCGGTATGCTGAACTACACCGAGGAATTCTCCGATCTTGAAGCAGCCCGTGCAGAGCTTATTCAGATCTTGGTGAATGCTGATAAATAAGGAACGAGAACGGAGTGACAGATTACCACTTTCTTGTAAGAAAGTGGCGCAAAGAACTTCCGATTGTGTAGCCATATAGAGTTACCATATTTACAAACAAAAGGCTGTTCCCTCGGGAACAGCCTTTTGAGTATAATTTTAATTAAAGAAGAACTTCCTTGCCGGTCTTTGCGGACTCGTAGATAGCGGAAAGGATCTTGATCATGTTGAGGCCCTGCTCGGGTACGAAATCCTTCTCAGCATCACGGAGGATGATGGAGGTGAAGTGACGGAGAGCAGCATCGTGACCGTTGCCCATGTCGCTGAAGTGTCTGTCATCGGTAAGTCTGCCGTTTGCATCCTCGCCGTAGATCTCGCAGGAGCCGTCATCGTTCCAGTATATACCCGCCTTGGTACCGCGAAGCTCAACGAATCTGGTCTCACGCTTGATGTTGGAAGCCCAGGAGAACTCGATCTGGAGGCAAGCGCCGTTGTCGAAGCGGATGAAGCCCATTGCCAGATCCTCTACGTCAAAGGTACCGCCGCTCTGTGCCTCACCGAATGCGGAGTGCTCGGAGTCGGACTCTGCGGTGTTCTCAGCAAACTTGTTGAAGGTGCATCCGGAAACGGATACGGGGGTGGGGTTGCCCATGAGCCAGATAGACAGGTCGATCATATGTACACCGAGGTCGATAAGGGGCCCGCCACCGGACTTAGCCTTGGTGGTGAACCAGCCGCCCTTGCCGGGGATTCCTCGACGGCGTATCCATCCGCAGCGTCCGCAGTAGATGTCGCCTGCGCCGCCGTTCTTGATGAACTCCTTCAGATACTTGGAGTTAGAGTAGTAACGGTTATTTCTCATAACCATGAGAACCTTGCCTGCCTTCTCGGAGGCTTCCTTCATCTTCATAGCCTCTTCAACGCTTACTGCATCAGGCTTCTCGGAGAATACGTGGAGGCCGTGCTCAAATGCGTATACTGCGATGATGGAGTGGAAGTCGTTGGGAGTACAGATATCGACTGCATCAAGCTCCATGGTGTCGATCATTTCCTTGAAATCGGTAAATCCCTTGGTCTCGCAACCGCGGTCAGCCCAATTCTTCAGGCAATTCTCAACCTTCTCGGGAACGATGTCACAAACCGCAACAAGCTCAACGTCAGGGTTGGAGATGTGACTTCCGTAGTGGTGTCCGCCCATACCGCCAAGGCCTACAAGGCCGAGTCTGATTTTTTTCATTTTGGTATACCTCAATTTTCGATTATTGTCTGCACATGGTAGTTCCAGACTGTATATGAAAATTGTAACATATTATTCCCCGTATCGCAAGAGGGTTTGTGGAATTTGTTGGGGGAATTTATTGACTTAGGTATGTTTCCGTGCTACAATAATGTCAATCCTAAATCCACCGGAGGAAACTATGGCTATAAAAATTGCAATAATCGGATGCGGCTCTATCGGAGCATGCCACGCAAATGCTTATAATAAGCTCGGAGACAGAGTTGAGCTTGTCGCTTGCTGTGACCTTATTGAGGACAGAGCAAAGAGATATTCCGAGAATTACGGCTTTGGGAAATACTACACAGATATGCATAAGATGCTCGCAGAGTGTGAGATCGATGCAGTATCCGTATGCACATGGAATGCGGCTCACAAGGACTGCACCATTGCGGCACTTCGTGCAGGTGCGAACGTAATCTGCGAAAAGCCTATGGCGATGAACACCGCCGAGGCGGAGGAGATGAAGGCGGAGGCTGACAAGGCGGGAAAGCTCCTCATGATCGGATTCGTACGCCGCCACGGCAATGATGCGGCAACAGCCCTTGACTTCATCGAAAAGGACTACCTCGGTGAGATCTATCACATGAAGGCGTCCTACATCCGCCGTGCAGGCTTCCCCGGAAACTGGTTCGGCGACAAGGAATATTCCGGCGGCGGTCCTCTCATCGATCTCGGTGTGCACATCATCGACCTGTGCCGCTATCTTGCGGGAAATCCGAGGCCTGTCACCGTATACGGTGTGACCTTTGAAAAGCTCGGCGCAAGAGATAACATCCGAGGAAACGTTCCCGCATGGCAGGCTGAGACTACTGTAAAGAAGCCGAAATTCAACGTTGAGGACATGGCACTGGCAACAATCCGCTTTGACAACGGAATGGTGCTCACCGCTGAGGCAAGCTTCAGCCTTCACGTGGAAAACGATTATCAGAACATTGAGCTGTTCGGCACTAAGGCAGGGCTGAGGCTCTCTCCCTTTACGCTTTATTCCGAGTGCAACGATATGCTTGCAGATATAAAGATCCGAGGAAACGTGGGCGAGGGTGACTTCTTCACCGCCGAGATCCGTAATTTCCTTGACGCATCCGAGGGCAAGGCTGTCTGCAAGGCTCCCGCAGAGGACGGCGTTGAGCTGATGCGTATTCTCGATGCCATCTACGAATCTGCCGCTACAGGAAAGTCTGTGGATATTGTAAGATAAAAAGCGTGGGAAACATCTGCTTTCCCGTTCCCCGGTTGACATATCCGCTTATTTGTGGTACAATAACCCATACGCACGGCGGATATTCGCCGAACGCCCCATAAGAAAGGTATTTCAGTTATGAAAATAAGATTTATTGCGCTTGCGCTCGTGTTCGTTCTCACAGCAGGTATGCTCATTGCCTGCAGCAAGGATGACAATGGCGGAAAAAACGACGACGCAAAGGCTACAGGCAGTGAGTACACCGGAACAGGTGAGACTCTTGAGCTTCCCGAGGTTACATTCGATACCGCATCGGGAGATAAGCCCGACATCGATGCTTTCTACGAGGAGCAGTATAAGAATATGACTCCCGATGAGATCGCTCAGTTTGAGCAGGATCTTCGTGATCTCGGTATCACCAAAGAGGAGCTGTTCAATCTCATGTACTACTCCGATGCTCCCGAAACTGCAGCACCCGATGAGGAAACCTCATCCGGAGAGACCACTGCAGCGGAGACTTCCGCAAAATAAACGAATACACAAAAAGCTGTCGGCATAAGATGACACTTATGCCGACAGCTTTTTGCTTTTGCGGCACTATTTTTTCTGTAAAATTGTTAATTTCCGAAAAAATACTCTGTGTTCAAGAATTATTTATAAATATATGATAAAATGTAGAATAGAGTTTTATACCCAACGCCATAAGAAAGGGCAAACTGTACATGATAGAAATAAACGGACTTGTAAAGCTGTACGGAAAAAAAGCCGCTGTGGATAACATCAGCTTCACCGTTGAAAAGGGTGAGATCGTGGGCTTTCTCGGCCCAAACGGTGCCGGAAAAAGTACAACTATGAATATTCTGACAGGATATCTCTCCTCCACCGAGGGAACTGCCAAGGTCGACGGGATCGATATTCTTGAGAATCCCATGGAGGCAAAAAAGCTCATCGGATTTCTTCCCGAGCAACCGCCTCTTTATCCCGATATGACTGTTGACGAATACCTGAGGTTCGTGTATGAGCTTCGTTCCTGCAAGCTCCCGAAGGAAGCACATCTCGCAGAGGTGTGCAAGGTAACACGCATCTCCGACGTGAGATCAAGAGTTATCGGAAATCTCTCGAAGGGCTACAGACAGCGTGTAGGTATCGCACAGGCTCTTGTGGGAAATCCCCCCGTCATCATCTTCGATGAGCCTACTGTCGGACTTGATCCCAAGCAGATCATTGAGATCCGTAATCTCATAAGAAATCTCGGAAAAAATCACACCGTCATCCTCTCCACTCATATCCTCTCGGAGGTACAGGCGGTCTGCGACCGTATCATTATCATCAAGGACGGTGAGATCGTCGCTGATGAAAAGACCGAGAATATCGCAAGGACCATGGATGACAGCCGCAAATTCACCGTGAAGATAAGCGGCCCTCAGAAAGAGGTACAGAAGCTCCTCTCCGAGGTGAACGGTATCGCAAGAGCTGAGGCTACGGGAGAGAGAGAGCTTGACAGCTACACTTACGTGATCGAATCCGAAAAGGGAGTCGATCCGAGAAAGCCTCTGTTCTACGCAATGGCAAAAGCGGGATATCCCATCATCGGTATCGAAGCCGCTGCCGCTGCTCTTGAGGACGTATTTATAAGCCTTACATCGAAATGATTTTTGCGGGGTCCCCCCACACCCCGTCAAGAAACTTCAAAAGCTTTTATATAAATATGTTTTATTTGAAGGTTTTGAGGGTTCAAAGGAAACTTTTTCTAAAGTTCCTTTTGCAGAGCACGAGACGGAGTCTCATAAATAAACAAAGGAGTAAAAATTATGCTTGCCATATACAAGCGTGAAATGCGTTCGTATTTCACCACATCGGCTGGATATGTGTTTGCCGCACTGTTTCTCGCACTGTCCGGGATCCTTTTCGGACTTTTCACAATGAAATTCTATCAGACCACTGACGTGTCAGCCTACTACCGTATGCTCATGTTTGCTTACGTTATCGTGATCCCCATGCTCACTATGAAGACCTTTGCCGAGGAGAGACGCACCAAAACGGAGCAGCTCCTTCTGACAGCTCCCGTGAGCCTTTTCTCCATCGTTTTTGCAAAATTCCTTGCGGCATTCACCATGTTCATCGGAACTCTTGCAATCACATGGATATACATGATCCCTCTCGGCTTGTACGGCAAGCCTAACATGGGCAGAGTTTTCGGCTGTATGATCGCTGTTGCCCTTGTGGGAATGTGCTTTATCGCTATCGGAATATTCGTGTCCGCACTCACCGACAATCAGTTCACTGCAGTTATCGGTACAGTGGGTATTCTCGCAGTACTTCTCGGCGTTGCTATGCTCAATTCCGTGATCGATTTCTACCCCATCCGTGTAGTTCTTTCCTTCTTCTCCATCTATTCAAGATACAGCTACTTTACTTACGGACTGTTCGACTATGCGGCAGCAGTTTACTACATTTCCGTCGCAGGCGTATTTCTGTTCCTTGCGGTACGTGTCTTTGAGAGACGCCGTTGGAGATAAAGAGGCCGGAGGTATATGAAAATGAAAAAAAGCTTCTTTAAATCAAAGAGATTCAAATACGGTGTAGTTGCTCATGCAATTACGGCACTTACCATCGTTCTTGTAATCGTCCTGAACGTGGTATTCTCAAATCTTGCTTCAAGATTCCAGTGGTACACTGATATGACCTCCTCCGATCTCTTCTCCCTTTCCGATGAATTCAAGGAAATGCTGAAGGATACGACGGAGGATGTCAGAATAATCTTCTGTGCAGACCCCGATGAGCTTATGGCAGATACCACCTATATGCAGTACATCTATAAAACTGCTGAGAATCTCGCTGCCGAGTTCGACAACATCACCGTAGAGTGTCATGATGTTATAAAAGAATACAATTTCTTTAAAAGATATGCAGACACTGCTGCATCACACATCTATACCACATCGATAATCGTCGAAAGCGGAACTGAGTTCCGCCTTATGGCACCTGAGGCATTCTTCATCTTCGACACCGAGGACAGCTCCCGTGCATGGGCATACAACGGCGAGAAGAAATTCGCCGCCGCTATCCTTCAGGTAACTGCATCCGAGATGCCTCTCGTTCTCTTCACATCCGAGCACGGTGAAACTCTTGCAAATGACGCATCAGCTCTCGTAAACCTTTTCGTTGATGCAGGCTTTGCCGTTGATACCGTAAATCTTGCAAAAGAGGATATCCCCGAGGATTGCCGCATCGTGGTGATCAACAATCCCAGATATGACTTCATCGGAATGGAAGCAGAGACTGAAAGTGTAAATGAGATCACCAAATTGGACAAATTCCTTGACGGACTTGGTGCACTTATGGTCTTTGAGGATCAGAGACATTCCGAAAATCTCGTAAATCTCAACGAATTCCTTGAAGAATGGGGAATCAGCTTTGAGCACGGTACTTATCTCAAGGACTATGAGCATTCAATGTCTATTGACGGTTCCACCATCGTCGCAGAGTACGAGACGCAGGGTATCGGTGCATCCATCTACATGGATATGTCAAACAATCTTGACACCATGCCCCGTACACTTTCCAAAAATTCCATGCCCGTGAACATCCTCTGGGAGGAGGATGCTCTCGAAAGCGGCACGAAGCAGGTGTTCTCTGTGCTTTCCTCTTATGATACGGCTGAGCTTATCAAGGACGGCAAGACAGACAGCACAGGCAGCCGTTCCCTCATGGCTATCGCAAGAGATAAGATAATCGTAAATAACGAAAACTCTCTCAACGCAGATTATATCTATTCCTACGTATTCGCAAGCGGCTCTCCCTCTTTTGTGGGCAACGATTACCTCACATCAAATTCCTACGGAAATGCCGACATAATCTATGCGGCAATGCGTGCCGTGGGCAGAGAGAATCTTCTTGCAGATCTTAAATACAAGGCATTCGACGATACGGAGCTGAACATCACCACTGCACAGTCAACAAGATGGATGATCACCTTCGCAGCACTTCCCCCTGCGATCATCGGTATTGCAGGAATAGCTGTCCGTATCAAGAGAAAAAATACCTGATGCAGAGACGGAGATCTTTCAATGAATAAGAAAAATAAAGCTCTGGTTGTAGTCCTCCTTCTGCTGGTAGTTTCGGTCATCGCTCTCTTTATGCTTGTGGTAAAACCTCTCATTGCAGAAGAAGCAGAGCCTGAAGCAGTACCCGAAACTCAAGAGGGAGAATCCCTTGGAGTTCTCGGAAAATATCAGATACACGACAAGCTGGACAGAAATCGCATAGCAAAAATACACATACACAACTCAATCAGCGATTACTCCTTCGTCCGTGATAAAAGCGGTGATTTCGTAATCGAAGGCATGGAGGATCTGCCCTATAACGAGAAATATTTCTCAGCCCTTGTGTCCATTGTGGGAAATCCTCTTGCCCTTGTAAAGGTCGATTCCGATGACAGCGGATACGAGGAATACGGCATCAAGGATTCCGATGTGTACTGGGAGGTTACCTCCACCGACGGTAAGGTGTACCGTATGACTGTGGGGCACATGACTCACACCGGTGGCGGATACTATGTGGCATACAGCGGAAGAGCGGCTGTATATGTGCTCGGCGGTGATATCTCCATGGCTCTCGGCATTGAGGAAAAGGGCACGACTCTTGATCTTACAGTGCTGAAGCCCATCGAATTCTACGTCACTCCCGTGCTTATTGCCGGTATCGACACAAACGATTTCTACACCATGGATCAGTTTACCGTGTTCCATGGTGACGAGATGTTCCTCTCCACAAAGATCGTGGACAAAAAGGATCAGGTTAACCCCGATGCCATCGTTGAGAACATCCTCACTTATCCCGCACCTTATCAGACTAACGATAATATATATTATCAGATACTTCAGCAGGTCGCATCCCTCGGCGGAACATCTGTAGCAAAAGCGGGAGCTACCGAGGAGGATTTTAAGAAGTACGGTCTTGATGATCCCGAGTATATGATCGCCTTCTATTACAAAGACCTTCTTTACACCATTATCGTAAGCGAGAAAAACGAGGACGGAACATACTACGCCACCTCCACCTTCAATCCCACGGTGGTTGTGACAGTGCCCGAGGATACTCTCTACTTCCTTGAGGAGGAGCTTCTCTACTGGATCTCACCGAATCCCTTCAGCTACAATATCACAGGCATCGACAAAATATCCGTAAGCGGAAAGAATGCGGCATACGATTTCTACCTCCGTCACGGAATAGATGAGAATAAGAAGGCTACTCTTGTGGTAGATGCGCAGAATCTTCTCACAGGGGAGAGCAAGACCATAGCCGATGCGGATAAGGTATGGGATTTCAGATCCTCCTACCGCACGGTGCTGTATACTCAGATAGAGGATGAGGTGACTCTCACAGAGGAGCAGGTAAAGGAGCTTACGGCTGATGAGTCAAAGCTCGTTCTCACATTTGAGTACACCCTCTCCTCCGGTACTAAGAGAACTCTGAAATTCTGGCAGTACTCCACCAGACGTACTCTCCTCACCATTGACGGAGAAGGACAGTACTATGTATACCTTGACCGCACAAGCAAGATAATCAGCGACTTTACTAAGGTATGGAACGGAGAAACTGTAGACTCTCATGCAAAAGACTGATCCTGAAATGAAGCTATTACCCAATAAAAGAGAGGTATGTCAGCTATGACAAAGCCAAGAAAAGTTCTGTCCGTAGCGGCGCTTGCCCTTGCGGCAGTACTGGTATTCCTGTATGCACTTGAATATTATGATTTTACCTTTATCGAACGTCCCGAAAAAAAGCCCGAGACTGAGGTAGTCACCGATGCTTTACCGGAAACTACAGAGCCTACCGTAACAGAGCCTCCCGTGACGGCTCCGCCTGTAACAGCTCCGCCTGTAACGACTCCGCCTGAGCCGATCATTGATCCCGAAACTTTCCCGAGCGTTTCAGCTGCAGGGGCAGAGGGATACTATCTCACGACACTCCCGTACACCTCAGATATGATAATCGCAGAGCTGAGAGTGGCACTTGAAGAGACGGATTCCTTCAGCCTTCGTACAAGATCGTGGAACAAGCCCCTTTACGATTATGAGCATGTAAACGGTCCCGCAGAGCTTTTGTGGGTACCCACAGAGGAGCAGCTCCCCGCACTTGAGGCATACATGGGTTATATCTTTGCAGATACGGGAGACACCGTTTATATCTACGATTCCTACGGCAGATATCTGAATACTTTCAATCCCTATTACTTTGAGTTCGCCTACAAGAGAGACAGACACGGTAATCCTCTCATGCGTCAGGCGTATAACTACACCGTTTCCACCGAGGATGGCACTCAAAGTGAAACATTCAAGGATTTCAACTATTACTATATGGGGAATGACGGTGGGCTCTACACCTCCGGCTACAACGATGCAGCGGAAAACCGCGGTGTTATGGCGGACTATCCTGCATATTTCGGTACCACTGACAGCGGACTCGGCCGCCTTTGCAAATATAACCGTGTAGTTCAAAAGACTGTCAAGGGCAAGCTCAAATCCTTCATTCGCACAAGGTGGAACATCACATGGAACGGACTTCCCATAAATGATGTGATCTACTACGCTCTGTTCCCCTATTCATCGGGTTACGCTTGCGTGACCGACGAAGAGGATATCATGTACTTTGTGAACGATCAGGGGAAGCGCACCTTTGAGACTAAGAAGGAATATGTACTCTCGGGACGTTATGTTGTAGATCAGCTCCTTCTTCCTCTTGATGAAACTACTGCTCTCGGATGCTACTACTATGAGTACGGGCTTGTCAAAGCACGCCGTCAGATCTACGACTATTACCAGCTTGAGGACTGGGACCTCATGTACATCATGTCCGATGATTACGTGATGCTCTATACAGACGGAAGTGAATTCCCCGTTCCCACGGGATATTCCGTAAAGACTTACTCAAACGGAGTGATGCTCCTTGAGAAGAACGGCACCTTCGGATATATGGATTACACAGGCGCATGGCTGAATTCTCCCGATTATGAGGATGCACGTCACTTTATGGAAGGACTTGCTCCCTGCAAGAAGGACGGCAAGTGGGGCGTGATCGACACTGCGGGAAACACAGTGCTCCCCTTTGTGTATGACTATATACAGCCTACCTCATCGGGTATCATTATTACCCATTCCGAAAACGGCTGGAACACCTATATGAAAATGGCAAAGTGATCCCCGAACTATATTACCGACCAAAAAACATCCCCGAATCACGGATTCGGGGATGTTTTTTATTCTACTTCACAATTATCAATGGCGTAATCAATTAAAATATTTATAAGCTCATTGCGTGAGCGATTGGTGGCTTTTGCAAGATCATCAAGATTTCTTACTGTTTCTTCTTTGATCCGTATGGAAAAGGTCTTATACCCATCTTCACCTTTAAAAGATTTTTTACCTATAATGAGTTTTTCTTTCATGACAAATCACCTCACTATTATTATGACTTGACTTGTCACAAAAATATATGTTATAATTTATAACATATATTTCAAAAGGTGATAAAAAATGTATTGTGTATTTTTTGGTCATAGAAACACACCCGAATCCATTCGGCCTGTTTTAAAGGAAACTCTAATAAATCTCATAAAAAGCGGCATTACATTTTTTTATGTCGGACACCAAGGTAATTTTGACAAAATGGTTAGAGAAGAACTACAATGTCTTAAAACCTGCTATCCGAAAATAGAATACTATATAGTTTTAGCATATCCCGAGCATGATTTTGACACTGAATCAACCATTTATCCGGAGGGGTTGGAATCTGTTCCTCGAAGATTTGCTGTAGACAAAAGAAACCGATGGATGGTTTCTAAAGCTGACACCGCAGTTGTATACATCATTCGTCCGGGCGGAGCAAATAAATACACGGAAATGTTGTTAAAACAAAAAAAGAAAATAATAAATCTTGCAACAAAGCTATAAATAAACCGCTATTAATGCAAAACATCCCCGAATCCGTGATTCGGGGATGTTTTACGCTATATGTTTTCTTACAGAACCTTGATGTCGTCCTCGGAAACAAGGGTGATACCCTTGGAGGTGAGCACCTCAGCCGCATGAGCATTGTCGACTACACGGAGAACTACGTATGCGTTGCCCTTATGAGTGGACAGGAATGCGTACATATACTCAATGTTGATCTGCCCCTCTGCCATAACACGGATAACCTCGGAAAGTGCACCGGGATTATCGTCGATGGCTACGGCGGTAACTTCATTTACACTTGCAACAAAGCCGATCTTTGCAAGTGCCGCCTTTGCAGCCTCGGGATCATTTACGATAAGACGGAGGATTCCGAAATCCTGTGTGTCTGCAAGAGACATTGCACGGATGTCGATATTCTCCTTTGCGAGAAGCTCGGTAACCTCTACGAGAGTACCGTGTCTGTTTTCAAGAAATACGGAAAGCTGTCTGATTGTCATAATGTTTTCCTTTCTGTACTTGGATTTTTGGATATTCAAAATAAACGGGGGACTAAATTTCGACATTCGCCCGACGTTCCTTAGGGAATCGTCGGGATTACGGTCGTGGTGCAAACATCATCCTTCAACTGAAGCTGTGCCGATATCTGCCTCCCGGCGCTTGCCGGGCCGATATTTGCCTGCCGTGCTACGGGGACATACCCGGTATTCAGGCGAAGATGCCATTGCATCGAGCCGTGGGGTCCGTGGGACCACTTTACCCTTCAGCTGAAGCTGTGCCGATATTTGCCTCCCGGCGCTTGCCGGGGCCGATATCTGCCTCGGCTGCTCAGCCGTGGAGTTTGCGGTGATCGATGACACGAACAGCCTTGCCCTGAGAACGCTGAATGGATCCGGGAGATACCAGCTTTACGTCAACAGCAACGCCGAGAAGAGACTTGATCTCATCCTCAAGAGCATGCTCTGATGCGGAAATGTGAGCAACGGTGTCGGAGAAGTTGTCGGAATTCATCTCAACATTAACAACGACAGTGTCAAGATTATTCACACGGTCGACCTCAATGAGGTAGTTGGGGGTGTAACCCATCTTCAGAAGCACAGTCTCGATCTGGCTGGGGAATACGTTTACACCACGGATGATAAGCATATCATCAGTACGTCCCATAGGCTTGGACATTCTTGCAAATGTACGTCCACAAGAACACTTCTCTCTTGTAACAACACCGATATCCTTGGTACGGTAACGGATTATGGGGAATGCTTCCTTTGTAATACAGGTGAATACGATCTCACCCTGTGTGCCGTCGGGTACAGGCTCAAAGGTGTCGGGATCAACGATCTCAATGATGAAGTGATCCTCGTTTACGTGCATACCTCTCTGCTCGGAGCACTCGTATGCAACGCCGGGTCCCATGATCTCGGTCAGACCGTATACGTCGTATGCCTTGATGCCAAGTCCCTTCTCGATCTGACGGCGCATCTCGTTTGTCCAAGGCTCTGCACCGAAGATTCCTGCCTTCAGCGGGATCTCATCGGGAGAGGTGCCGTCTGCCGCAAGAGTCTCTGCAATGTACATAGCATATGAGGGAGTACAGCAAAGCACGGTAGAACCGAAATCCTTCAGAATGGTGATCTGACGTGCGGTGTTACCGGAGGATACGGGGATGGTCACAGCACCAAGCTTCTGTGCACCTCCGTGAAGTCCGAGACCGCCGGTGAAAAGTCCGTAGCCATAAGATACATGAACCTTGTCGGAGGTGGTCGCACCTACAGCGCAGAGCTGACGCGCACAGATATCGTCCCAGATGTCAAGATCGTTTCGGGTGTAGCCTACAACGATCTGCTTACCTGTGGTACCGGAGGATGCGTGAAGTCTTACAACGTCCTCCATGGGGCAGGCAAACATTCCGTAGGGGTATGTGTCACGAAGATCCTGCTTTGTGGTGAAGGGAAGCTTTGTGATATCGTCAACAGACTTGATGTCGCCCGGCTCAACGCCTGCTTCCTTCATTCTCTCACGGTACATGGGAACGTTGTCCCATACTCTCTGAACGGTCTTTACAAGACGTTCACTTTGCCAGGACCTGATTTGCTCGGGTGAGGCAGTTTCAATTTCTTTTTGCCAGTAGATCTCTGCCATTGGGAAAATCTCCTTTATTTTTTGGAATGAAAAATGAATAATTGCAGAAGTTATTTTACCGTCGGCAAAATAACAGTTTTATTTCTGTTCTTTTTGGCAAGGCCTACCGAGGCCATCGCTTCGCTTGGCAAATATCGAAGATATTTGCCTCCCGCCAAAGGGGCAAGCCCCTCTGGACTCCCGCCGCTTCGTCTCACTCTGCTGACCGCAGTTCGACTTGCGGCAAGTTGTCCGGCAACATGGCGATTTGACGCTTCGCACCAAATCGAGTCGCATACAAAGTATAGCGAACGGTGGAGCGGTTTATAGAGATATAGTAATCCTAAACGGCTATAGTAGAGTAAAGTTCTTTGTGCTACTTTCTTTCAAGAAAGTAGCGAAAACCGTATCTCTTCCCCGTACACTTATGCGTTACGTCCTGCCAAAAAAGCAGCCTTGTTAAGATCAAGGAACTTTGCGGGAACGGTAGCCTCAACGGCTGCGATCCAGTCGGACTCCGGAATATCGAAATGCTTTGAGAGAAGTCCCATCAGCACCACGTTCTCAGCCTTTTCGGAGCCTGCGACCTTCGCAGCCGCAGCAGCATCCATAGAGTCGACCTTGATGCCCTTATCCTTCAGTGCACCGATAACATCAGCGGGATATTCAGCCGCACCTGTGATAACGGGCATGGGATCGATACGCTTCTCACCTGTGACGATAACGCCACCCGCCTTCAGGTACTTGGCATATCTGAGAGCCTCAAGCTCCTCAAATGATACGATAAAGTCAGCCTCACCCTCCTCAATGATGGGAGAGTATACAGCATCGCCATAGCGAACGTAGGTCACAACGCTACCGCCTCGCTGGCTCATTCCGTGAACCTCGGACACCTTTACATCGTGTCCCGCATTCACAAACAGATTTCCGAGAAGACGGCTTGCAAGAAGGCTTCCCTGTCCGCCGACTCCTACTATCATAATACTTGTTGTTTTCATTGTAGTGTTTCCCCTTTCCTTTTACTCTGTGATTGCATCAAAGGGGCAAAGTGATGCGCATACCTTGCAACCCGTGCAGAGTGAATCGTCGATCTTCGCCTTACCGTCTCTGAGACTGATAGCGGGACAGCCAAGCTTCATGCACATCTTGCAGCTCTTACACTTGTCAGTAGAGACGTGGAGAGGTGCGCCCTTCTTCACATTCTTCAGAAGGATACAGGGGCGGCGGGAGATGATGACAGATGCCTCGGGAGCCGCAAGCTCCTCCTTCAGAGCATCCTCGCACTCCTTAATGTTATAAGGATCAACGACTCTGACTCTGTTCACACCAAGTGCACGGCACAGTGCCTCAAGGTCGATCTTTGCCGCAGGATCACCCTTGATGGTGTAGCCTGTGGTGGGGTTCTGCTGGTGACCGGTCATACCGGTGATGGAGTTGTCAAGAATGATAACAGTAGCACCCGAATCGTTGTAAACGATATCCGCAAGTCCGGTGATTCCGGAGTGCATGAAGGTGGAGTCACCGATAACACAAACGGTGTCACGTGCTCTCTCGGGATCAGCCTTTACAAAGCCGTGGAGTCCGGAGATAGATGCACCCATGCAGAGGGTGGAGTCGAGGGCTGACAGGGGAGGCTGTGCGCCGAGGGTGTAGCATCCGATGTCACCGAGACACTTCAGCTTCAGCTTAGTCATTGCGTAGTACAGACCTCTGTGAGGACAGCCTGCACACATCTGAGGAGGTCTTGCAGGAGTGTCGATTGCGGGAACGTCTGCTGCCGCAGGAGAAACAGCACCGAGCACCTCCGCAACGATCTTCTGAGACAGCTCACCGATGGGTGAGAACAGGCTCTTGCCCTCGCACTCGATGCCCATGTTCTTCACATGGCTCTCGATGATGCCGTCAAGCTCCTCAACGATGACGAGGCGATCCACCTTTGCCGCAAAGTCACGGATGCTCTGCTCGGGCAGGGGATTTACCATACCGAGCTTCATTACGGGAACGGTGTCGCCGAACACCTCACGGACATACTGATATGCAGTACCGGAGGTGATGATTCCCATATCGGTACGGGAACCTGCGAATACTTTATTGAAAGCACAGTTCTCTGCAAGCTGTACGAGCTTACGTGTACGCTCCTCAACGAAGGGATGACGCTTCTTTGCATTTGCGGGAACCATTACGTACTTGCCGGGATTGCGTGTGTACTCGCCTGCGTCGTGCACGGTCTTCTCACCTACCTCAGCAAGGCTGCGTGAGTGAGCGATACGGGTACACATACGGAGGATGACGGGGGTGTCGTACTCCTCGGAGAGATCGAATGCCGCACGTGCGAACTCAAGTGCCTCTGCGGAATCCGCAGGCTCAAGCATGGGGATCTTCGCACCGATGGCATAGTGGCGGGAATCCTGCTCATTCTGGGAGGAGTGCATCGCGGGATCATCTGCAACGCAGACTACAAGTCCGCCGTTCACACCGGTGTATGACAGAGTGAACAGGGGATCTGCCGCAACATTCAGTCCAACGTGCTTCATTGCACAGGCACTGCGGACGCCACGGAGGGATGCTCCGAAGGCAACCTCCATTGCGACCTTTTCGTTGGGTGCCCACTCTGCGTAGGCATCGTCGTATTTTGCAAAATATTCGGTGATCTCCGTTGAAGGAGTTCCGGGGTAGGAGGATACTACTCCGCATCCTGCTTCCCAAAGTCCGCGGGCAACCGCTTCGTTGCCGAAAAGAAGTTTTTTCATATGTATTCAGACCTTTCTTGGATTACTGTTTAGCCTTCCCCAGCGGGGGAAGGGGGACCGCTTGCGGTGGATGAGGTGTTTGTCGTACCGGCTTGGTGTTCAGCAAATCAGAACAAGGACTCCTCATCCGTCAGGCTTCGCCTGCCACCTTCTCCCACAGGAGAAGGCTTTGGTATGTGCTTTTTATTTTATTCCTCTGATTACCATGATAATCGAAACATTGGTGTCCCACTGTTTCTCGCCACGCTGATACTGTTTTATTCGTGTATCATATTTTGCATTTGTGAGGCGCTTCATTTCTTCAATCTCTTCGACCGAAAAATGCTCAGGCATCGTATGAAGAACAGATTCAATTCCGTCAAGCGCGGTGTATCTGTTGGCGTTGATCATATCAAGCGCTAATGACGGCGGGTATTTCGGATCATCCGGTGTCAGATCAATAGTGACAAAACCCGTGCTGACACCCGAAAAACCATACTTTGTCATTATAGCAGGCATTTCCGCTTCGCTCATAGGGTATTTGCACACGGCAAATCTATCCATCGAATCGTCATGCTGTTCAGCTTTCTTCCAGAACCGTGTTTCGTGTTCGTCAAAATCGGTACAGCCCGGACTTATGTTTATTCCTTTTCTTGAGGAAAGGACAAGACATATTCCGCCCGGTTTGAGTACTCTGAGTTGCTCACCGTAGAACTTTGAAGGCTCAATATGTTCAGCTACGGTGTTGGAGATGGTTACATCAAAAGTATTATCCGCAAATGGTAGTGCTGTCGCATCACCTTCTGCAAAATTCACGCCGGGTTCGTGTTCTTTGGCAAATCTGATAAACTCGCTGTCACGGTCAACTGCCGTTATCTCAGCGGTGGGATACCAACGGTGCAAAGCTCCTGCGAGGGCGCCCGGACCGCAGCCTAATTCAAGTATCCTCAGAGGCTTCTTTGCATCCAGATCAAATAAACGAATGTATTGTTCTGAAAACAGATCATCAAAACGAAGTTTTCTTGAATAGTATAATGTCTTTGTGCCTTGCACATATTTAGACCAAATGTTATTCACTATTTCATACTCGCCTCCTTTTGATTCATTCCGTAGGGGAGGGACTTGCTCATCCCACTTATCAGCCTTCTCCAGCGGAGAAGGGGACCGATTGCGGTGGATGAGGAGGTCACACTTCGGCAGACATTATGTCCATAAGACATCTTACACCGTATTCTTCTCATCCGTCAATCGTGCGGATCGCAAGCGATCCTGTATCTGCTACGCAGACGCGATTGACACCTTCCCCGCTGGGGAAGGCTTCATTTACGCTTCTTCGTTTCTCTTATCAATGATCCTCTTAGCCTTGCCCTCATATCTTGCGAGGCTCATGGGAGGTGCGAGGACTACCTTTGCCTTGATTCCGAGAACGGTGTGGAGCTTATCCACGACTTCGTTACGAAGTGCGTCAAGCTTGGTGAAGTCCTCCACCATTCTCTCATCGGTGAACTCAACCTTTACCTCAAGGTAATCGGTGTAGTTCTTTCTTGTGAGGATCAGCTCATAGTGAGGAGCGACGCCCTCGATGGAGGCGATAACGCTCTCGATCTGGCTGGGGAACACGTTTACACCACGGATCTTCAGCATATCGTCACTGCGACCTCTGACCTTGTCCATTCTCGCATGGGTACGTCCGCACTTGCAGACCTCTTTTGTGATCTTGGTGATATCTCTCGTGCGGTAACGGAGCATGGGGATCCCCTCTTTGGTGAGAGTGGTGATAACAAGCTCACCTGATTCTCCCTCGGGAAGCACCTCACCTGTGTTCGGATCGATGATCTCGGGGATGAAATGGTCCTCTGCAAAGTGCAGACCGCAGCGGTACTCACATTCACCTGATACACCCGGTCCCATGAGCTCACTCATACCGTAGTTATCGGTAGAGAAAAGACCAAATCCCTTTTCGATCTTGTCACGAAGCTCATCGGTACAGCCCTCACTTCCGAAAAGACCGATGCGAAGCTTGATCTCCTCGGGAGTAACGCCCTGAGCCTTTGCCACCTCGCTCATATACATCGCATAGGAGGGGGTGGAGATAAGCACGGTAGAGCCGAAATCCTTCAGAAGCATTACCTGCTTCTCGGTGTTACCCGAGGATACGGGGATGACAGCACAGCCAAGCTTCTCAAGACCGTAGTGAAGTCCGAGAGCACCTGTGAAAAGTCCGTAGCCGAAGGAGATCTGGCATACGTCATCCTCGGTAACACCCACAGCGGCAGAGAGACGTGCAACGCAGTCACTCCATGTGTTGATGTCGTTCTTGGTGTAGCCTACAACGGTGGGCTTACCCGTAGTGCCGGAGGATGCGTGGATACGCACGATCTTCTTCATGGGCACTGCGAACAGTCCGTAAGGGTAGTTATCACGGATGTCCGCCTTTGTGGTCATGGGTATGTACTGAATGTCGGAGAGAGTCTTGATCTTCTCCGCAGTCACACCTGCCGCATCAAGCCTGTCCCTGTAGAAGGGGACGTTCTTGTGACAGTAGTCCACGAGATGACGAAGTCTCTCAAGCTGGAGTGCCTCAAGCTCACGGCGAGGCATCGTTTCGATATCTTTCTGAAAAAACATAATGTGGTTCCTTTATATGTAAATGAAAATCAAAGACTATATATCCTTAACGCCGAATCACTGTCGGAAGACAAACGGATCACCGTTATCAACAGCTTCCTCCATCGTCGATTTTAACGGAGTGAAAAATCGACAATTAGACAGATCGAAGCTTTCGGAAGACAAAGTTCACTTTGTCAGTATGAAAGTTTTTGAGGGTTTGGGAACTTTTTTCAAAAAGTTCCCAAGAAACCGCCTCCCAAGAAACCGTGCTACGGGCTTACAGCGCCTTATCTTCCTTCTTTTTCTTATCGTAGCACACGAAGATGGACTCAGCGTCCTTCTTTGCCTTTTTGCCGCCGAAGATGCTGACTATGGGCACGATCACGAGGCCTGCCGCCATTGCAAGAACACCTGAGTTGATGGGGGATGCCCAGAAGGCGTTCAAGAATGTGGTGCCTGTAAGAGTACAGATGAGGTTTGCGGTCATGATACCCACACCGGAGGCAAAGCTGCACCATACAGCCGCCTTGGTGATGCGCTTCATGTACAGTCCCAGCATAAAGGGCGCAAGGAACGCACCTGCGAGAGCACCCCACGATACACCCATAAGCTGTGCAATAAAGGTGACGGAGGATTTTGCCTGAACTATTGCGATAACTGCGGATACAGCAATGAAGAATACGATAAACACACGCATGGTGAGCATCTGGCTCTTTTCCTTCATACCGGACTTGCCGCCACGCTTTGATGCGGGAACGATCATGTCAAGAGTAAGGGTGGATGAGGATGTGAGCACAAGAGATGAGAGCGTTGACATAGATGCGCTTACCACAAGGATAAGCACGATACCGATCACAACATCGGGAAGTCCCTTGAGCATTCCGGGGATGATCGAATCATAGATCACGGCACCTGTCTCGGGATTTCTCTCAACGATGTCACCGAACAGTCTGCCAAATCCTCCGAGGAAATAGCATCCGCCTGCAACCACAAGAGCGAAGATGGTAGAGATGATGGTGCCCTTACTTACAGCGGAATCACTCTTGATGGAGTAGAACTTCTGCACCATCTGAGGAAGTCCCCATGTACCGAGAGATGTCAGGAGCACGACGAACAGGAGTGCCAGAGGCTCGGGTCCGAAAAATGAGGAGAACGCACCCGAAAGCTCGGGATTTGACTCAGCGGGGACCTTTGAAAGAGATGCAAGTGCTTCGGTAAAGCCGCCCTTCTGAGCAAGCACGGCAAGGATGACCGCCACGATACCGAACAGCATGATGATTCCCTGAATGAAATCGTTTACTGCGGTAGCCATGTATCCGCCCACGATAACGTAGATTCCCGTAAGCACTGCCATTCCGATAACACAGTAGATGTAATCGATCCCGAAGGAGGATTCAAAAAGTCTTGAAAGACCGTTGTAAAGAGATGCGGTGTAGGGGATAAGGAAGATGAAAACGATAGCCGATGCCGCTATCTTTAATGCGGATGAGCCGAATCGCTTCTCGAAGAATTCCGGCATGGTCTTTGTTTCGAGATATGTAGTCATGACTCTCGTTCTGCGTCCGAGGATCACCCACGCCAGGAGAGAGCCGATAAGCGCATTACCGATTCCGATCCAGGTCGAAGCGACACCGAACTTCCAGCCAAACTGTCCTGCGTAGCCTACGAAGATAACCGCAGAAAAATATGATGTGCCGTAAGCGAATGCGGTGAGCCACGGACCAACGCTTCTGCCACCAAGCACGAACCCGTCAACACTGATGGCACTCTTTCGGCAATAAATGCCCACACCGATCATTACGGCGAAAAACACTACAAGAAAAATAATTTTGATTATCATCTTGCACCTCCGGGGATAAAGTATTATAATCTATAATGCATCGGGGATATAGCCCGAGCGCTGCTTAAAAACCTTTTTTGATAAGGCTTTTAAGAATTTTCAAAAACTTTTACATAAAGGATAGATTTTCAATGATCATCGATTTCCACGCACACATTTTTCCCGACAAGATCGCTGAGCGAACTCTCGGTTCTCTCTCGTCCGTCTCCGGGATAACTCCCTTCACAAACGGCACAGCCGACGGACTCAGACTCTCCATGAAGGAGGCGGGCATCTCCTATTCCGTGAATCTGCCTGCCATCACAAAGGCATCCCAGTTCGACAGCACCAACAGATTCGCCGCCGAGATAAACGGCAGGGACGGGATCATATCCTTCGGCGGGATGCACCCCGACTGCGAGGATCCCGAGGACAAGCTTGACTATATAAAATCCCTGGGACTTCCCGGGATCAAGCTCCACCCCGATTATCAGCAGTGCTTTGTCGACGATCCGAAAAACGTGCGGATCATAAAGTACGCCGTGGAGATAGGACTTCTCGTAACACTTCATGCGGGACTTGATGCCGCATTCCCCGATCTCACCCACTGCACTCCCGAAAGATGTGCAAATATGCTCCGAATGGTGTACGGCACGGACGAGCCGAAGACACCTCAGATAATATTTGCTCACATGGGCGGTCGCAGATACTACGATGATGTGGAGAGATACCTTGCGGGAAAGAACGTGTTCTTCGATCTTGCGTACATCCTTGAGGAAACGGATCCGGATGTGGTACGTCGCATTATCCGCACACACGGTGCGGAGAGGATCCTTTTCGGTACCGATTCACCCTGGTGCTCACAGACCGACGATATCCGCCGTGTTGAAAGTCTCGGGCTCACTTCCCGTGAATATGACATGATATTCGGAGAAAATGCCGCCGAAGCGCTGTCTCTCGGGTAAACATTACTCCATTATTGTATTATACATCATTGTTTTTCTCAAATCAAGGGTTTTTCGCACTTTAAAAAGGTACAAATGCAAAATAATTCATTGTTTTTGGGATTTTTGCATAATTATAGATAAACTCCTATATCTTGCACACCTTGACGTATTGACAAAAGTATGCTACAATAAACATAGGCTGTGTGCCAATTTTGAAAATGGAGGTTTTTATAATGAAACTTTCGGGAAAAAGATTTTTAGCACTTCTTATGGCACTTGTAATGTGCATAGGAATGTTCGTTTCCTGCGACAAAGACAAGACATCTGTGCTTGATACGGTAAAGAAGGATCCATATAAGGCAATAATGGATGCCTCAAACAAATACCTTGAGGCTCTTTGCGGAAAATACAGCGATGTTTTCGCCGTATTTGACAAGGTATCAAAAGGTGTGGGTACATATAGTCTTGATATCGAAGGAGATACCTCCGGTGAGGCTGAGTCCGTTCTTGCAGGCGGTGTCGGTATCGATGCTGTCGTTGATGCAGTAAACTGCACATACACAGGAGAATTGTCCATGAATGTCGGCATGGGACTTACTACCGGCATATCTCTTTGGGGTGATAAGAACAATATCGCACTCTCCGCACCTCTATTTCTCGGTGAAGAGAAATACGGAATAAAGCTCGACACCTTTAAGGACGATTTTGCAGATTCCGAGCTATTCTCTCTTATCGGCGGCGGTATGTCTTTTGATGACTTCATGGATACTCTGTCTGCGGAAATGGGCGTTTCTTTTAGTGATATAAACGAAATACTTGACTCATTCTCAATCGAAAACCTTAAAAACAGCTTTGATAAGCTCACCAAAGACACCGAGGCTGTAATAAAGGGTATCACTCCCGAAATCGCAGAGGGTAAGTTTGACGAGATCGACGTTGTAAGCGTAAAGTATACTCTTACAAAGGATGATATAAAGAAGCTTGCCGATATTGAGCGTAACATCTATAAAGAGCTTTTTGAAAAGTTCATTTCTCTCGGTGTTATCTCCGCCGAAGATATTACAGGCTTTGTCGATGAAATAGATGACGAGAAGATCGTCTTCACATACCATCTGAACAAATCAAGCGGTATCGTTGCAGGAATGGAGCTTGCGGCTGATGACGGTACCATGAAGGTAAACTACGGTGCGGACGTTGCAAAGAAATTTGAGATGAGCGCCGATATTTCCGCAACGATCGACGATGAGAAAACCAACTTCAAGATGAGCATCGCAGAGGTGACCGACGAGGGCAAGGGCGGCTTTATTATGACTGTAAATGTCGACGGAAAGGCACCCACCGCTGAGGACAGCGATGATGCCGAGGAGCTTAAAAGCTCCGCTACCGTTTCTGTTATCAGAAATGACGCAGACGGCAAGTACGAGGCGAAGGTAGTAGGCGACGGTGAGGAGCTTGCAAAGATCACAGGAAAGCTCACCTACAGCGCAGATGAATTCGTTCTTGAAGTAGATCCCGTGACCTCCGAAGATGAGGATTCAGATTTGGGATTCACCCTTTCTGTTAAGGCAGGCGGCAAGGTCGAAGCTATCCCCGAATACAAAAACATCCTCGATATGACTATCGATGATCTGAGTAATATCATGTATCTCCTTGAGATGCTCAGCGGATGGAGCGGGGATGAGGAATACGACGATGAGTACTACGACGATGAGTACTACGATGACGAAGAATATTATAATGAGGAATATGAGGCTGCACTTTCCATGTATGAGGAATTCATGGCTGACGGCGAGCTTGACGAAGGCGAAGTTGACATCCTTCTTGCATTGTACTACGGCGACATGACAGAGGCAGAGATCGCACAGTTTGAACAGGATCTTATCGATCTCGGTATGTCGAAGGCTGAGTTTATCTCAATGATGTTCGTTGAAGAATAAAAGAATAATGCATACAGTAAAAGGCATACGGAACGAACCGTATGCCTTTTTTGTGAATAATTGTACATAATATGTATACAAAATTCCCCTTTACAAACTTGGAAAAATGTAGTATAATATGATATTGTAATAAATAATGGGGGTGTGTACCCTCGGATACCGGAATGATTTCCGGAGAAAGTGCGTCTGTATGAAAATGAATCTCCCGAATAAACTGACTATCATTCGTATATGCATGGTCCCCGTATTTATGATATTCCTCGTAGCTCCTATTCCCATGGGAACAAATCTGAGACTTATCATCTCTGCGGCGATCTTTGTCATAGCATCTCTCACCGATATGCTTGACGGAAAGATCGCACGTGCACGCGGACTTATCACCGATTTCGGTAAATTTATGGATCCCCTTGCGGATAAGTTCCTTGTATTCGGTGCGCTTCTCGGTATTCTTGTGAATGACACCTTTGCGTCTGTTCGCCCCGTATTCATCTGGGCGGCGACCATCGTAATGTTCCGTGAGCTTGCCGTGACTTCTCTGAGACTTGTCATTGCAGGCAAGGATGGTCTGGTTATTGCGGCGAGCTGGCTTGGCAAGGTCAAGACCACCACTCAGATCGTCTGTATCTGCTGTATGCTTCTTGAGCCTGTTCTCTTTGGCGGTATCGATTTCTTCGTTCGCTATAAGCCTCTCACCTGGGTAACTATGGCGGCGATGATCATTATGACGCTTTGGTCAGGAATCGACTATATCAAGACATACTGGCAGTTTATTGATCCCGAAAAATAATTCATCCCCTAAAGGAGGATATATATAATGAAAAGTGTAACTGATACCTTTAAGCTGGCGAACGGTGTGGAAATGCCTTGCGTTGGCTACGGCACATGGGAGACTCCCGATGACGTTTCAAAGGATCTCGTAAAGTGTGCTCTTCAGACCGGCTACCGCCACATCGACACTGCTGCTGCTTACGGAAATGAGGTAGGCGTTGGCGAGGGAATAAAGGCGTCCGGTGTTAAGAGAGAGGATATTTTCCTCACCACAAAGCACTGGGTTTCCGAGAGAGGTTATGAGAAGACTGTTGCTGCTATTGATTCATCTCTGAAGAATCTCGGTACTGATTACCTTGATCTGTATCTTATTCACTGGCCCTGCGTTGAGAAGGTAACTCCCGACTGGGCTGAGGTGAATGCTGACACATGGAGAGGCTTTGAGAAGGCTTACGCTGACGGTAAGATCCGTGCTCTCGGCGTGTCAAACTTCCAGGAGAAGCATCTGGCGGCTCTCGCAAAGTATGCAAAGGTTCCTGCGGTTGTCAACCAGATCGAGTTCCACCCCGGCTACAACCAGCTTGACACTGTTAAGTATTGTCAGGATAACGGTATCCTTGTACAGGCTTGGAGTCCTCTCGGACACGGTACCGTTCTCGGAAGTGAGGTTATGGCGAAGTATGCGGAGAAGTACGGTGTAACTCCTGCAAAGATCTGTATCCGCTATGCGCTCCAGCACGGTATTGTACCGCTGCCCAAGTCCACCAATCCTGCGAGAATCGCTGATAACATGGATGTTTTCGGCTTCGAGATCTCTGCTGAGGATATGGCAGCTATCGATGCGCTTCCTGAGATGGGCTTTACAGGCTGGATGCCTGAGGATGCTCCTGCTGAATCCTACTACGACTAAGTCGGCTGAGCCGACGGGCATACTTCGGTGGAGTGATACTGAAAATATAATACACTGTCGAACGTGACGGCGGAGGTCAAACAACGACCTCCGCCTGTTTTTCGGGGCACGGCACAGCTTCAGTTGAATAATAAAGCCATCCCACGACCGGGGATGCCCCCGGAGGCAAATATCGGTGGAGTGATGCTGAAAATATAATACTCTGTCGAACATGACGGCGGAGGTCAAACAACGACCTCCGCCTGTTTTTATGCTTCGGTCTCGGCAAGCGCCGGGGAGCCGGATATCGGCATTACCTCATCCCACGACTAACACCCGAATACCAATAATAAATGATCTCCGCAGAGCAATTGCACTGCGGAGATCATTTTATTTCCTGCTCCATATTCCGAAACAGGTCGGAATCAAAAAAGTCCTGTATTGTTATATCAAGGCCGTCGCATATCTTTTTTACTGTGGAGACTGTGGTGCTGTTGTTTCTTCCGCTGATTATATTGTTCAGCGTAGATTGTGTTATTCCGCAAATAGTAGACAGCTTGTTTATCGTAATTCCCTTTTCCCGACACAGCTCTTTTATCCGATATTTTGTTGCCTCCCCGATGGTCATATATTTCCTCCAATATATACTATGGTATAATTTTAACCCAATTGAATTAAATTAGTTACCCCAAAAGAGTTGACAATTTCAAGAACTTCAGTTATAATATCACTTGATAAATGTTACACAGATGTTAAGGAGTGAATTATGTCTACTATATATACTATCAGCAGTTATTTCGGTTATTTTCTTCCCATGATAGTGTTCATGGTTCTTGCCGTGATTTTTGCACGAAGATTTGCGGCATGGATCCTATACGGTGCAGGTGCTGCTGTTGAACTCATATCTCTTGTAGGTAATCAAAAAAAGTACCGCTTATTTGGTCTGGAAGAATTGATGAAGCCGTACTGGATGATATATCTGGGGATACTTGTTGTCGTAGCTATTATCATTATTCTTCGTCGGTACGGTCAAAGCTGCACGAAAAATCCGCAAGATAACACCGATATCCTCAAAAATAAAAATATTTATGAGACAAAAGCACAATCTGACAGTCCGATTGAACTTCCAAAGCGTGTACATCGGTGGAGATGCTCTTGCGGAAACATGATAACCTCTGAACCGTGTCCCTATTGTTCGGGTGGTAATGATTCAGAGGAGAAGGAACAATCTCCCGAAGATAACTGAGTTATATAATAGGAGAATACATTATGACATATATTTCAAAAAAATGTCCCCAATGCGGAAAGGTATACGAAAGAGATTCATATTCCGGACACCCATCAAAGGAAAATCGCACGAAATACGGAAGTCCCATTAAGGTTTGTTTGAATTGCGGAGCTGTTTTCAATGATGATGATTACCGTGAGATAGAGATCTACGGTATAAGAGAGGTTGACCTCATGAGAGTGTCACCCTCCACCTATGTCTACACCGCAATAGGACTTTTTATCGGTATAGGCTGTGTTGTTAACGGTGTCTTGGCAGGATGGATATTTGTAGTACTTTCTGCGTTTCTTTTTTCTTATGAGTTTTTCAGCTACAACAAGAGACAAAAGATATTAAAGGCGGAAGCAGAGGCATCTAAGCGAAGGATGCAAGATCCCGAGTACAGGAAAATTCTGAGATCCTTCGGATATCCTGTTTCGGGCAGAGATCTGAATGAATAATAATCTAATATATACGAGGTATACAGATGAATAACGGAAATTTTGCCCATGACCTTACGGAGGAAGAGCTTTCCGGAGCAAGAGCTGTTGCGAAGAAATTCAACAAAAGAGATAACATACTAAAATTTGTACTTATAGGCATGATCGTCGCAATAATAGTTCTCCATAATGTGGATGTAGAAAGCTACAATTACAAGACAGTACCTATTGAGTATTCTCCCATGGCAGAGGAGAGCAACACCGGTGACTATTGTTATGTGGACACCATCGGCGCATTTGAGATGTTTGAGATGGAAGAAGTGATCTACAGAGACGGGTACAAGATATCCTCGACCGGTATTAAGACCACATATTATCTGGCGTATGATACAGATGGATTTATCTGTCTTCTGAGCATAGACGGCTACGGAAAAAGCTCTCTTGATTCAATGCTGGCATCCGATACGGAGAATATGCGCTTCTACGGCACGAAGACATCTGCTCCCGAGGATTTTAATATGGATGAGATCAGCTATTATCTTGACAATATCGAATCGGAGAATATGGCAGAGAACGCTGCGGATTCTATGTCTGAGGACCGCAAGACTATAAAAAAGCTGTTTGATCAGTACGACATACTCAGTGTAAAGATAAACCCTCTCACCGAAAAAACAGTTCGGGACGGACACACCATTGCATACACCTTATTATCTTATCTGAAGATCGCTATTCTTATCTCCATCGTTGGCATCCTTGTGGCAAAGAGTATCCTTAAAAAGAAATGTGTAGCTGATATTCAGTCAGAGATCGCAAAGGTACGTATAAAAAAGGCAAGTGAAAATGTCACTGAACAAAACCAATAAGAATGGGAGTTAAGGAAAATGGGAATAATAGTTTATTTCGTCACCGCAATTATTACTGCTAGCGTATGTATTATTGTCGCAATGGCTGCGGGGTTAAATACTATGTCGGGAGCAGTACCTGTGGTGATGTTTATAATATCCATCGGGGTTGCGACATTTGTTCATAAGAATTTTAATTCTATGCGAGAAAAAGCACACATCAACCACCTCAAAAAGATCCCGAAGGATATCAAAAAAGCAGCAGATGCCGCAGGCGTAACTCCCTTTGAGTACATAAAGCCCAAGGTAAACTCCGGCATCCTCAGCGAGTGCGAACATCTCAGATGCATCACGAATGATATTGAAGCATTTCTGATGGGATGTGTGAGAAACAAAGCGATCCCGAAATCGTATATGCCTGTTCTGTATGCAGAATACACCACGCCGAAGGATCTTTACGGCACGAAGAATGCGTGGTCAAAATATAACGAGAAATGACAAGAGAACAGCCAATAACCCGTTACTACAGCTTTGTGGTAACGGGTTATTTGAGCTTATCGGAAAGCCGTAGGTTTTTCGATAAGCTCATTTATATTTCTACAGATATATTCTCATATCCTCGGCAAGATCTGCCTCAAGTCTTATTATCCTGTCGCAGAGCTCATTTGCCTTTTCCGTCGCTCCGCAGTATTGGTTCTTGTATCTGTGGAGTGACTTCATTCCCATATAGCATCCGTCGTAGATGAGATCTGCCACAGTGCTGTCGGAAAAATCAGCCGCCATCTTTACGTTTGTCTTCATCCAGCTCATGCTTTTCGCCATTGTATTAGGCTCCTTGCCTCCGGAGCCCTCGTCGGCAAGCTCACGCTCCACCTCTGAAATAAGCTTCTCATGCTCGCTTTTGCCGAGCATGAGCTTTTTTTGCAATTCCTTATCCTCTACATAATCAAGGACTTCACCGATGGAATCGGCACCCATTCTGAGTCCCGCATCGCACTCCTTCAGGAGCTTTACGGTATCTGTTTCTATAAGCATAAAAATACCTCCGGTTTTGATGTTCCGGAGGTATTTTTTCCTCAAAGCATTCGTTTTATGCAAAAACGGCATTTATTTTATGCAAGCTCCGCCGCCGCCGCAATGCAGGCTCCGAGCCTTGCATATCCCTCGGAGTTGAGATGAGCCTGATCCGCATACATGGGATAGGGTGCCTCATACTCCTTTGTGGGATCATAGTCGGATGCCATCACCTCAGGGGAATGGCAGTAGTGCTTCCAGTTGTATCTGCCGATGCCGCTTGTTTTGAATGCATTGCAAACGTACAGATGATTCTCGCCGCCGATCTTTTCGATCAGCTCCGCCATAGTCTCAAGACTTCGTCCCGAGCCCTCGGGGAAATCCTCGTAGCCGTTTCTGTAGATCCAGTCATATCTTCCCGAGCAATGCGGTGTTACGAGCATGATGTGACAGCCGTAGTTATCCACTCTGTCCATAATTTCATATAGTCTGTCTATAACGTATGCAAACTTGCCTCGGAGAGTGTTGTTTTCGGGATACATGTCCCCTCTCTCGCCGTATTCCATGTGCCGCTCATTATAAGGACCTGCAAGGATGATAAGATCAGCCCATTTTACCTCATCGTCGGAAAGAGGCCCAAATTTGCCGTTGCATCCCGTGTGAGGATCGTACCTCATATCGTTTTCCTGTGCTCCGAGTCCCTCGATCATATCGATTATACCGATGCCGCCGTAGGCGTGGGTCTTTACGTTGCACCCCGTGAGCCTTGCCATCTCAGCCTGCCAGCGTCCGTCTGCCGCAATGCTGTCACCGATGACGAGCACGTTTTTCCCTTCCCATTTGCTTGGTATTCTGTCCATATCTGCCTCCGATCATTAAAATCATGGCATAATTATATCATAAACAAGGCAAACTTTCAATATCATCTGTTCGGTATGCTTATTACTATCTCCGTATGATCGGGGGCATCGGTACGAGATGTAGAAACGGGAACACCTGCACGTTTTATGGTATCCACTGCACGGTCTATGGAATTACAGAACAGCTTTATGTCACGTATCCCCATTTTTACCTTTTGCCCCGAATGCTCCTTCGCCTCCTCCTTCGGCATAAGGAGACGGTCTATGTATTCCTCCGCCATGGCTACGTTCATTCCTCTTGTAACGATCTGTCTCAGTGCCGACATCCGTACCGTCGGCTCCTTTATCCTGAGTATCGCTCTTGCGTGGCGTTCCGTAAGGCCCGCTTCAAGGATGTATTCTATCTCGTTCCGTGACAGCTTCAAGAGTCTCAGCTTGTTCGCCACATAGGACTGGCTCACCGACAGCTTTGATGCGGCTTCCTCTTGAGTAAGCTCATATTTTGTGATAAGTGATGCGATCGCTCTCGCCTCCTCGAAAATATTGAGATCCTCCCTCTGGATATTCTCGATTATGGCAAGCTCCTCACTTCTCCTCGGATCTGCGTTGATTATGATAGCGGGTACCCGTTCCATTCCGAGAAGCTTTGCCGCACGAAGCCGCCTCTCTCCCGCCACAAGAGTATATCTCCCCGTTTCCTTCTGATATGTGACCGACAGAGGCTGAAGTATACCGTAGCTTTTGATGCTTTCCGACAGGGACATAAGTGCCTCCCCGTCAAAATACCGCCTCGGCTGTCCCGGATTCGGGTCGATCATATCTACGGGGAGTTCCGTAAATCCGTCACTCTCCGCACCTTCACACTCCTCATCCTCATAAGGAGGAAACAGCTCCGCAAAGCTCACCTGCGGCTCCTCCTCCGTCTTCTTTCTGAATCCTTGAAAAATTCCCGTCATTTTTCATACTTCCTTTTCGTTGTTTTGTTATTCCCCGGGTGATCCCGTGCCCTTATTCTATCATCCTCCACGTGACGAATCGGGTGGGTTTCTCGGTCAGTTTTATATATGTTTTTGACTTTGTTTTTCGGGAAAGGATGTACTTACTCTAAAATTACTGACAGGTCGGGAATTCCGTTGACGGATGACGGGTTTTTGTACCCCTTGCCGCCATGTGAGTTTTATTATCGAAGTTTTTCAAAATTATTCCGAAAATTGTAGGAAATACCCGTTGACATATGTGCTGATGTGGTGTACAATATACTTAGAACATATGTTCAAGGAGGGGCAGCAGTGGAAAATTCAAAACCGTTTAAGCTCGTGTCCCCGTACACTCTCACGGGAGATCAGCCTGCGGCTGTGGACAAGCTCGTTTGGGGGATAAACTGCGGATATAAGGATCAGGTTCTTCTCGGAGTTACAGGCTCAGGTAAGACCTTCACCATGGCGAACATCATTGCAAGGCTGAACAGACCTGCTCTGGTGCTTGCGCATAATAAGACATTGGCGGCTCAGCTCTGCTCGGAGTTCAGAGAATTCTTCCCCGAAAATGCAGTCGAGTACTTCGTATCCTATTACGACTACTATCAACCCGAGGCATACGTTCCGGGAAAGGATATGTATATTGAGAAGGATGCTTCCATCAATGATGAGATCGACAAGCTGAGGCACAGCGCCACATCTGCTCTGTTTGAGAGGCGTGACGTGATAATCGTTGCATCGGTGTCCTGCATCTATTCTCTCGGTCCTCCGGAGGAGTATTCGGGGCAGGTCACATCTCTCCGTCCGGGAATGGAGATATCACGTGATGAGCTTGCGGAGCATCTGATAGATATCGGCTACGACCGAGGTGATATTGACCTTATTAGAGGAAAATTCCGTCTCAGAGGCGACACTCTTGAGGTGATGCCGTCAAATACTACCGACAGCGGTATCCGTGTGGAATTTTTCGGAGATGAGATAGACAGGATATCGGAGATAGATCCGCTTACGGGGACGGTAAAGGCTCGTGTGAATTATGCGGCGGTATATCCTGCGACACACTACGTGATCGCCCCCGAGATGAAGGATCAGGCTTTTGCTGAGATCGAAGCGGAGCTTGAGGAGAGGGTAGCGTTCTTCCGTGACAACGGAAAGCTCATCGAGGCTCAGCGTATCGAAGAGCGTACCCGATACGACATGGAGATGCTTCGTGAGATCGGATATTGCAGCGGAGTTGAGAATTATTCAAGAGTTTTTGCGGGACGTGAGCCCGGCTCTACTCCGTACACCCTACTTGACTATTTCCCGAGGGATTTTGTGACATTCATCGATGAGAGCCACGTGACACTGCCTCAGGTAAGAGGCATGAGTGGCGGTGATCGTGCGAGAAAGCAGAATCTTGTGGATTACGGCTTCAGGCTTCCGTCGGCTTATGACAACAGACCGCTTTTCTTTAACGAATTTGAGGAAAAGCTGGGACAAACTATCATGGTCTCGGCAACTCCGGGAGAATATGAGCGTGAAAATGCGGGGCAGGTGGTCGAACAGCTTATCAGACCTACGGGACTTATCGATCCCGAGATAGAGGTGCGTCCCGTTGCAACTCAGGTCGACGATCTTCTCGGTGAGATTCGGGAAAGGGTTGCCGAGGGCGGACGTGTGCTTGTGACCACTCTTACGAAGAAGATGGCGGAGGATCTTACGGGATATCTCGATTCACACGGCATTCGTGTTAAGTATATCCATCACAATATCGAGACCATGGAGCGAATGGAGCTTATCCGTGATCTCAGAAGCGGTGTATTCGACGTGCTTGTGGGAATAAATCTCCTCCGTGAGGGAATAGATCTTCCCGAGGTAACTCTTGTGGCGATCCTTGATGCGGATAAAGAAGGAATGCTCCGAAGTGAGACGGCTCTCGTGCAGATCGTCGGACGTGCGGCGAGAAATGTAGGCGGTAAAGTAATAATGTACGCCGATACGGTAACACGTTCGATGAAGGCGGCGATAGACGAGACCAACCGACGCCGTACTATCCAGCAGGCGTATAACGAGGAGCACGGCATCGTTCCGCAGTCCGTCAAAAAGGAGATCCGTGAGCTTATCAGGATCGGTACTCCCGACGGTGGATCAAAAAAGCGCAGCAAAAAGGGCGAAAAACCCCGTGTGGATGTGCCAAAGTCTGCATCAGACAAGGAAAAGCTGCTTGAATCACTGCGTGCAGAGATGCGCACCGCCGCAAAGGAGTTACGCTTTGAAGAAGCTGCTTATCTCCGTGACAGGATAAAAGAAATTGAAATAACGAAGGTCGGAGAGTAGGAACGGTCGAGGGAGACGGTCGAGGTGGCGGTTAAGGTGACGGTCGCTTTTTCGTGAAAAAGCTCCGCAAAAAGCTTTATCCTACTACAGACATATAGGTATTCTTAAATATTAGCTGTAAGGCAACATACGTTGCCTTACAAAAAAAGCTTACAAAGTGTATCCAAATGTCGAATTTTCACTTCGTTAAATTCGACCTTGCAGGATCCCTTTGATAACGGTAAGACGATCATCTTACTACAGTGATACAGAAATAAGGATATACAATTATTCCTCCGTAGTGTATCGCCTTACGCTCGATTCTCTATCTCCTTGCCGCTATATCACTATCGGGATCCTTACATCATACCGTTATCTTGGATCTGTTCCATCTTACCTGTTTTATTTTGCAAGGCAACGTATGTTGCCTTGCAACTAACGATCAAAGTAACACTATATGGTTACACAGTATAAAAGTTTTTGGGAAAGAGCCCGAGAAAACCCTTTTTTCAAAAAGGGTTTTCTCGGAAAAGAAAAAATAATCATGCCAAAATATCTTAAAATCTCAGGCGCACGCCAAAATAATCTTAAAAACATAGACATTGACATACCGAGGGATAAACTGGTAGTATTTACAGGACTTTCCGGTTCAGGAAAATCATCCCTTGCCTTTGATACCATATACGCAGAGGGACACCGCAGATTTGTGGAGTCTTTGTCTGCATACGCCAGAATGTTCCTTGGCCAGCTTGACAAGCCCGATATAGATTCCATCGAAGGGTTATCTCCTGCGATCTCCATAGATCAGAAGACCACCTCCAAAAATCCACGCTCCACCGTGGGTACGGTCACGGAGATCTATGACTATCTGAGACTGCTGTACGCACGTCTCGGAGTTCCTCATTGTCCCATCTGCGGACATGAGATCCGTCAGCAGACGGTGGATTCTATCCTTGATTCCATTACCGCCATGGAGGAGGGAACGAGATTTCTTGTCCTTGCACCCATGGTCAGGGGCAAAAAAGGACGTCATGAGAAGGTTTTTGAATCCGCCACAAAGAAAGGCTTTACAAGAGTTCGTGTAGACGGACTGCAATACGATCTCTCCGAGGAGATCGAGCTTGACAAAAACATCCGTCATTCCGTTGACATCGTGGTTGACCGACTCATTATCAAGGATGGCATTCGTTCACGCCTTTCCGACTCCGTAGAGACTGCTCTTGCGGAATCTGACGGCAAGGTCGTGATCTGTATCGTAGGCCGTGACGGCGGGGAAGACCGTGATATCGAATATTCTACCGCTTATGCCTGTCCTGAGCACGGCGGCTCCTTCTCCGAGCCTGAGCCGAGAATGTTCTCCTTCAATAATCCCTTCGGTGCTTGTCCTCACTGTCTCGGACTTGGTGTCACCCGCCGTGTTTCCGAGGATAGGATTATCCCTCATCCGGAGCTGTCGCTCCTTGATGGCGGTATTGCCGTGAACGGCTTTAAATCTCTCGGCCCCGATACTTGGCTCGGTCCCGTAGTCATTGCTGTGGGAAAGGAATACGGCTTCAAAATGGACGAGCCTATCGAAAGCTTTACTCCCGAGGCACGTCATGCGCTCCTGTACGGCACAGGTGATAAAATCTACACCGTCATGCGTTCATTTGAGGGTCCGAAGAAGGAATACCGTGTCAAATTCGACGGAGTCATCCCCATTATTGAGGCGAGAATGACACAGTACGGCAACGAGGCTGAATACTACGAGCAGTTCCTTGAGGAGGATACCTGTACCGAGTGCAAAGGTACAAGGTTGAAGCCCGAGGCTATCGCCGTCACCGTAGGCGGCAAGAATATTGACGAATTTTGCCGTCTCCCCATTACCGATGCCCTTGATTTTGTAAATTCCCTTGAATTTTCGGAAATGCAGATGGTGATCGCCCGTGAAATCCTCAAGGAGCTTCGTGCAAGGCTTGGATTCCTCAAAAATGTCGGCCTTGAATATCTGACTCTTTCAAGGAAAAGCGGAACTCTCTCCGGCGGAGAGGCTCAGCGAATCAGGCTGGCAACTCAGATCGGCTCATCTCTTGCGGGGGTGCTGTATGTTCTTGATGAGCCTTCCATCGGACTTCATCAGCGAGACAACGGCAAGCTTCTCGGCACTCTCAAGGATCTCCGTGATCTCGGTAACTCCGTGATCGTGGTCGAGCATGACGAGGAAACGATGACGGAGGCTGATTTCATCGTGGATATCGGCCCCGGAGCCGGTGTACACGGCGGTGAAGTAGTCGCTGCGGGAACTCCTGCTCAGGTTGCAAAGAATAAGAACTCAATAACGGGCGATTATCTTGCGGGCAGACGGTGCATTCCCGTACCCGAGGTGCGCCGTGAAGGTAATGGCAAATATCTGACTGTCCGTGGTGCGTCTGAGAACAATCTGCGAAACATCGATGTAAAGATCCCTCTTGGGAAATTTGTGTGTGTCACAGGTGTATCCGGATCGGGAAAATCATCTCTCGTAAACGGTATCATCCACAAGGCTCTGGCAAGAGATCTTATGCGTGCAATATCTTTTCCCGGTAAATATAAAAAGATCGAGGGCATTGAGGAGCTTGATAAGGTGATCTGCATCGATCAGAGTCCTATCGGACGTACACCGAGATCAAACCCCGCCACATACACGGGACTTTTCTCCGATATACGTGAGCTTTTCGCCAAAACTCCTTCCGCAAAGCTGAAGGGCTATAAGGGTGGACGCTTTTCCTTCAATGTGAAGGGCGGACGTTGCGAAGCCTGCGAGGGCGACGGTGTCAAAAAGATCGAGATGCATTTTCTCCCCGATGTGTACGTCACTTGTGATGTCTGTCACGGTAAGCGTTACAACCGTGAGACTCTTGAGGTGAAATACAAGGGCAAGTCCATTTCCGACGTGCTTGATATGACTGCCGAGGAAGGCGCTGAGTTTTTTGCAGACATCCCGAAGATATCATCGAGACTGCGTACCATCTGCGATGTCGGACTTGGTTATGTGAAGATCGGTCAATCTTCAACTACGCTATCCGGCGGTGAAGCACAACGTGTTAAGCTCGCTACCGAGCTGTCACGCCGTGGTACCGGCAGGACCATCTATATTTTAGATGAGCCTACCACAGGTCTTCATTCCGAGGATGTACGCAAACTGTGCGAGGTCCTGCAGAGACTCGTTGACAGCGGAAACACGCTCCTTGTTATCGAGCACAATCTTGATATGATAAAGTGTGCAGATCACATAATCGACATGGGTCCCGAGGGCGGCGAAGGCGGCGGTCTCGTCATTGCCGAAGGCACTCCCGAAGAAGTGGCTATGTGTGAAAATTCTTATACAGGACAATTTCTGAAGAAAAAACTGAATATGTGATATTAGGGATAACTCCGGGGGAGGAAAACTTTTTGGAAAAAGTTTTCCTCCCCCGGGCCCCTTCTTTCAAAAACTTTCATGTTTGTGTCTGTAAGAATCCGTGTTTCACGTGAAACATTTGGGTATCAGAAAGGCGGGCATCTTTTCACCTGCTCCACAACATTGGTTTCACGTGAAACGTGAATACTGTGACAAGCATCACTTGTCTGTATTACAACACTTTTCCACAAAAATAAGTTTGTAACTTTATAGTGAAATTCAATATAATCGTTGATTTTGTAAAGGGATTGTGGTAGAATATAAGGTGTGATAGTTTTATCGCAACAGACAATTGACAGGATGCGGAAACAATGAGATCCTTTATTATATCATTTGCCAATCAAAAGGGCGGTGTGGGAAAGACTACCTCCGCCGTAAATACAGCCGCATCACTTGCGGCACTGGGAAAGCAGGTGCTTCTCGTCGACCTTGATCCCCAGGGAAACAGCACCAGCGGCGTGGGCGTGAACAAAAAGCAAGTAAAATCATCCGTATATGAGGCGCTCGTCGGCATCTGCGATCCAAAGAGCGCAGTCATTCAGACAGAATTCCGCAATCTTGCGGCAATGCCTGCGGTGATCTCCCTTGCAGGTGCAGAGTTTGATCTTCTTCAGATCGAATCGAGAGAATATGCGCTGAAACGTGCACTTGAGCCACTCAGTGAGGATTTTGATTATATTATTATCGACTGTCCGCCTTCGCTCGGGCTTCTCACCGTAAATGCACTGTCCGCAAGCGACGGAGTCGTTATTCCCATGCAGTGCGAGTATTATGCTCTTGAAGGGCTTTCACAGCTCATGATAACCATTCGCAAGGTGAAGCAGTATTACAATGAGAATCTCGGTATTACGGGCATTCTTATCACTATGCACAACGGCAGACTTAATCTGTCCGTGCAGGTCCAGAATGAGCTTAAAAAATATTACGGGGACAAGCTGTTCCGCACAGTGATCGCACGAAATGTGCGTCTTTCGGAGGCGCCCGGATTCGGCATGCCCATATACGCATATGATAAGTATTCAAAGGGCAGTCTTGCCTATCTGGATGTAGCAAAAGAACTTATTGAGCGCACAGGTGTATGACCTGTGAGAAAGGATATACAAAATGGCACGCAAGCAAGGGCTCGGACGGGGCCTTGATAACATATTTGAAGAAAACTCCACCGAAGAAAAGGGCGGGGTGGTGACTCTTCGCATATCGGATGTGGAGCCACGTAAGGATCAGCCGAGAAAGGTCTTCGATAAGGAAGCACTGGCACAGCTCACCGATTCCATTTCGGTCCACGGTGTGCTTCAGCCCATCATCGTGCGTCCTGCGGAGCTTGGAATGTACGAGATCATCGCAGGTGAGAGACGCTGGAGAGCCGCACGACAGGCGGGGCTTTCCGAGATCCCTGTGCTTATCATGGAGGCAGATGAGCTTAAAGCGGCACAGATCGCTATTATTGAGAATATTCAGAGAGAGAATCTGAATCCTTTTGAGGAAGCGGCGGCTTATGCAGAGCTTATCCGCACTCACGGAATGAGTCAGGACGAGGTTGCAACAAAGCTCGGTAAGAGCAGACCTGCTGTGTCAAATGCAATAAGACTTCTCGATCTTCCCGATGAAGTCGCTGAGCTTATAAAGAGCGGTCAGCTTTCTGCAGGTCACGGACGGACACTGCTCGGGCTTAAAGACAGATCTGCGATGCTTCCTCTCGCCAATAAGATAATCAAGCGAAATCTGTCCGTAAGAGAGACTGAGGCGGCGGTCAAGCGTGAGAACAAAGCCCTTGAGGCTGCAGCAGCCGATAATACAGACGATACGGTAACTGTAAATTATGCCGCCGAGCTTGAAAGTAAGATTTCCTCCGCCATAGGGAGAAAAGTTCACATTTTGGCAAATAAAAATCGCAGGGTAGTGCAGATAGAATACGCAGACAACGAGGATCTTGAAGAGATCATTGCAAAGCTGTGCGGCGGCACTGTGCCCGAGGTGTGAGAGAAACGGCAAGGGGAACGGTCGCTTTTTGAAAAAAGCTCTGCAAAAACTTTATACTATGTAGCCATACAGGATTAATTTATTTGCTCGTATGCAATTACATTGCATTGCGGAATAGAACGGGACATGGTATATCCAAATGTCGGTTTTTCACTACCGTTAAAACCGACCTCATAGGTATCCCGTGATAACGGTAAGACGAAAGTATCCCCACAGTGATACAGATATGGGGAAATATAGGAAAAATAAATAACATCAATATATATCCAAAGGAAGGACCAAACCATGATCGACATTAAATTTCTCAGAGAAAACCCTGACGTTGTTAAAGAAAACATAAAGAAGAAGTTCCAGGATCACAAACTTCCTCTCGTTGACGAGGTTATCGCTCTTGATGCTGAGAGCCGCAAGGCTCAGACTGAGGCATCCGAGCTTCGTGCCGCAAGAAACAAGAACTCCAAGGAGATCGGTCTTCTTATGAAGAACGGTAAGCGTGATGAGGCTGAGGCTCTCAAGGCAAAGGTAAACGCCGATGCCGCAAGGCTTTCCGAGCTTGAGGAGATGGAGACCGAGCTTGCCGCAAAGGTCAGAAAGATCATGCTCACCATCCCCAACATCATCGATCCCTCCGTACCTATCGGTAAGGATGATTCCGAGAACGTTGAGGTAGAGAAGTACGGCGAGCCTGTAGTTCCCGATTTCGATATTCCTTATCACACCGAGATCATGGAAAATCTGAACGGAATCGACCTTGATTCCGCACGTCGTGTTGCAGGCAACGGATTCTACTACTTCACAGGTGATATCGCAAGACTTCACTCCGCAGTTCTCACGTATGCCAGAGATTTCATGATCGACAAGGGCTTTACCTATTGCATCCCGCCTTTCATGATCCGTTCCGAGGTAGTTACCGGAGTTATGAGCTTTGACGAGATGAGCTCCATGATGTACAAGATCGAGGGTGAGGACCTCTTCCTTATCGGTACCTCCGAGCATTCCATGATCGGTCGCTTCATGGATACCACTCTTGAGGAGGCGTCACTTCCCCTTACTCTCACAAGCTATTCACCCTGCTTCCGCAAGGAGAAGGGCGCTCACGGAATCGAGGAGCGTGGTGTTTACAGGATCCACCAGTTCGAGAAGCAGGAAATGATCGTCATCTGCAAGCCCGAGGATAGTCCTGCATGGTTCGAGAAGATGTGGCAGTACACCGTTGAACTGTTCCGCAGCCTCGATATCCCCGTAAGAACGCTTGAGTGCTGCTCCGGCGATCTGGCCGATCTCAAGGTAAAATCTATTGATGTTGAGTCGTGGTCTCCCAGACAGAAGACCTATTTTGAAGTAGGCTCCTGCTCAAACCTCGGTGATGCACAGGCTCGTCGTCTCGGAATCCGTGTAAAGGGCGATTCAAAGTATTTTGCGCACACTCTTAACAACACTGTTGTCGCTCCCCCCAGAATGCTCATCGCATTCCTTGAGAACAATCTTCAGGAGGACGGCTCCGTGAAGATCCCCGAGGTCCTCAGACCTTACATGGGCGGCAAGGAAGTAATCAGGTAATAATAATGTTTGATATAGCATTTTGGAAAGAATTTTTTGATGCGCTGTATCCCGACTACTATTACAGAAATATCAAATCCCCGCTGATACTCGTGGATCTGAACTTTATTCTCATAGGACTCTACATCGGTATCGTTGCAGCATCTGCATTCATATGTTATCGCAAGAATCATCTGGGGATCGCCGTAAGGGCTCTTCTCAAGGTAAATGCTCACTCCGCAGAGGATGCAAAAACTCCCGAAGAGCTTGGTATCGCAAACCGCCCCACTCTTGTTCGGGCTCTCAGACGGTGCAAATTCGGCAGTATAGTAAAGCTGACCGGAGTGGATCTTGAAGCAAAGCGCCCCGACTACACAAATGAGCGATACTACATCCCCGAGGACAAGCGATATCAGGCAGAGGATCGCTACAGCCGCAAGGGTATGGGTGTAGGAGTTGTTATATTCTGGGCAATCATCCTTATTCCCGTATTCATGCTCCTCAGATTCGTGATACCGGAGCTCCTGCAGCTTCTCGACAATTTTATTACGGGACTGAAAAGCTGAGTATTCAGAAAGCATCACATGAATCAGTCTATCTAAAAAGTCTATCGGAAGACAAAACTACTTCGACATACAATTAAATCCGTAGGTGCAGAAGCTTCTGTGAAGAAGCGACTAATCCTACCCCCGGTTAACCGTAGGTTAACGAGTTAGCTATTGCGAGTGTTGCGGGCTTTGCCCGTCGGCATGCGACCTGCGAAGCAGTGTCAGCAAGCGAGCTTGCGAGCGATAGGCGCAACGCCCTCTGTCGAAAAGCCGTAGGTTTTTCGACAAGCTCGAATAAAATATGTGGGATCTTCCCGAAAAAGAAAGGACGGCAGCTATGCCTAAAACAAAAAGACGTCCTAAACATCACCGTTCACTGAAGCAGGTTCTCATAACAACCTTTGTTTGTGCCGCACTGTCTATCGTTGCCATCATTATCGTTCTGTATTTGTGCGGACTGAGATACCAGTCCTTTGACACGGCTGACGGCGGAAATGTGAAATTCTTCGGACTTGTTGACGACAGTGGTAAGCCCAAAAGCGGTAAGATCGTGTATTCCTTCGGTATGTACGGTGATGTGGATACCGAGCTTGGAACGATAAACTACTCTAACGGCGATATTTACGAGGGAGATCTCAAGGGACTCCTCAAGGATGGCAAGGGTAAGATGCTCTACGCCAACGGCGACGTTTACGAGGGTGAATGGGCAGGCGATCTCATAAACGGTACGGGAACGTACAAATTCGTCAACGGAGACATCTACGAGGGTTCATTCAAAAACAGCAAGAAGCACGGCGAAGGCACCTATACCATGAAGGACGGAAGCACCTATGTGGGTAGCTTCTCCGACGGCATGAGAAACGGTGAGGGTTCGATCACTCTTGCTGCAGGCGACACATACGTCGGTGAGTTCAAAAATGATATGAAGCATGGCGAAGGCACCTACACCTGGGCTAACGGTGACACATACACCGGTGAGTACGAGAATGATGTATGCTGCGGTGACGGTGTGTTCAAGTGGGCTAACGGTGAGATGTACGAGGGCGAGTTCAAGTTCAACACTCTTTACGGTATGGGCAAGTATACCTGGCCCGACGGCAGAGTGTATGAGGGTTACTTTGAGAACGGTATCATCGTTCGTGTGGATTCCGATAACGGCGTAGGCGCCGACCCCGGCGTTTTCGCTGACACTGATGAGTGATAATAGATAATATTATTATGCGGGGGAACCCCTTTTTGAAAAAAGGGGCTCCCCTCGAAACATCGTTGCACTTGTCGACGTACTCGCTATGCTCGCAGTCGCCCCTCACCAAAAACTTTCAGGTAAGGGAACATCTAAGGCACTAACGGTTTAGTGTGCACTATTCCACAATATATAGTATAAAAATTTTTGGGGAAGGTGTGGAAACCCCTTTTTATAAAAAGGGGTTTCCACAAAATACAATTATGAACACAAAACCTGCGGCAGATATGCTGAGGCCTGAATCATTTGACATGATGGTAGGGCAGAAGGAGCTTGTGGGACCTGACGGAATCCTTCGGAGGATAGCGGAATCGGGACGGCTCCCGAGCATGATATTCTTCGGCCCTCCGGGTACGGGAAAGACCACCGCCGCCACGATCCTTGCAAAGTCATCGGGTATGACGCTCCGCACGCTCAATGCAACTACCGCATCCCTCTCCGATGTAAAACAGATCGCAGAGGAGACGGGCAGCATCTTTGGCTCCGGAGGAATACTGTTATACCTTGATGAGATACAGTATTTCAACAAAAAACAGCAGCAATCCCTCCTTGAATATATGGAGGACGGTCGCATCACTCTTGTTGCATCAACAACGGAAAACCCATACTATTACATATATCCTGCGCTTCTCTCACGGTCATCGGTGTTTGAGTTCAAGCCTGTATCAGGTGCGGAAATGGCTCCGCTTCTTGAAAGGTGCGCCGTGTCACTTGGGGCAAAAATCGAGGAATCGGTGAAAGAAGCAGGAGATACCCCCGTTTTCACGAAAGACGCAGTTCGGATGATCGCTGATTTTGCGGGCGGCGATGTAAGACGAGGTGTCGGAACGGTAGAGCTTGTACTGAAAGCTCTCCGCCACGGAGAGATAGGTGACAGGGAATTTGTCCGCCGTGTAGTACCTACACTTTTTGCAGGAAATTTTGACGGGGCAGGTGATGTGCATTACGACCTTCTGTCAGCACTTCAGAAATCCATAAGAGGCTCCGATCCCGATGCCGCCGCATTCTTTGTGGCAAAGCTCCTTGACGGCG
>SVQM01000099.1 GCA_015065335.1 Oscillospiraceae bacterium
TGTGATATCCGTGAGGGTGACAAGGTAAAGCTGAAGATCACCAAATATCCCGATGAATACAAAAGCCAGCCTTATGTACGCAAAAGACGTCACCGTCACGGCTACAGTGATATTGAAGCATCTGTGGCAGGCGATGTTGTTGCAAACTACGGCGACGGAGAATCAAAAAGCGCAAATTACGAAGCGATACTCGATATGTCGGGGATCCCACGTCATTTTTCCGATGATGTACTCGCTGAGGCAGAAGCTGTAGCCGCCGAAGCTCTTATTCCCGATAACAGACTGGATCTGAGAGATGAGATCATATTCACCATTGACGGTGCCGGTGCAAAGGATCTTGACGATGCGATCTCCATCAGACGCCGTGGTGACGGCTACACCCTCGGTGTACACATCGCCGACGTTTCACACTATGTCCGTGCCGGCAGTACCATTGATGCCGAAACACTGTCACGTGGTACATCTGTATATTTTGTTGACAAGGTAGTTCCCATGCTGCCCGTAGCTCTGTCGAACGGTGCCTGCTCCCTTAATGCCGGTGAGGACAAATATGCCCTCTCAGCGATCATTGATCTTGACCGCAAAGGTGAGATAGAAGCCTACAGCTTTGCAAAGACGATCATCCGTTCCTCCGTTCGAGGAGTGTACAGTGAAGTCAATGATATTCTTGAGCACGGCTCATATTCGACGTTTGCAGAAAAATACTCAGCCGTACTTCCCTCTCTTGATATCATGTCGGAGCTGTACGAGGTCCTGTCTGAAAGAAGCCGTAAACGAGGAGCACTCGATCTCGACGGAGACGAGGCTGTGATACTCCTTGACGACGAAGGAATGCCCACGGAGATCATCCCACGTACCAGAGGAATCGCCGAACGTATCATAGAGCAGTTCATGATTCGTGCAAATGTTGCGGCGGCATCATTCCTGAAGGAATCCGGCAGAAGCGGTGTTTACCGTATCCATGAGGAACCATCTGTCGAAAAAATGCAAGCCTTTGCTGTGTTCGCTCACAATATGGGGCTTGACATAAGCGGCATTTGCCGAATGTCCCACGACGGTGCTGAAGTCAAGCACGGCATCACTCCCGCAATGCTTTCGGATATTCTCACGGAGGCAAAGGACAAAGGGATCGGTGAGCCCGTATCAGGGGTACTCCTTCGCTCACTGATGAAGGCAAAATATTCTCCTGCACCCTCGCTTCACTTCGGACTTGCAGAGGAGCTGTACTGTCACTTCACCTCACCGATCAGGCGATACCCCGATCTGTTCGTACACAGATCGATCAGCGCCGCTATCGAGAGAGCATCCGATATCAAAGGAAGCGGTGAGGCTGCACAGATATCCACCGACACTGAGCTTCGTGCAGTGGAGGCAGAGAGAGCTATTGAGGCTATGTACATGGCACTGTATATGTCTGACCGTATCGGTGAGGAGTACGATGCTACGGTATCATCGGTGGCATCCTTCGGAATCTTCGCCATGACGGATAACCTTTGCGAAGGGCTTATCCCATCGCTCTCACTTGGAGAGGTACTGTCATTCAATGACAAAGCACTTACAATGACGATCCGTCGTGACGGTAAGATACAAACACTCCGTCTCGGTGACAGGATACGGATAAGGGTAGTATCCGCAAGCGTTGCATCAGGTAAGGTAGAATTTGAAATAGTGTAAGCAGAGGGGGAGAAATCTCCCTCTTGATTTTTTATAAAAAAAATCATATAATACATTTATAGTAATTCGCTGTTTCGCAAGGAGATTATATATGAAATCATATAAATTATTATGGGTATTCATCTGCATTTCTATTGTTATGTCTTGCTTGCCATTCAGTATTTCAGCCGACAATTCAGACTTTGTAATAGAAAACGGAGTATTAACACAGTACACAGGTGATGGCGGAAATGTAGTTATTCCTGACGGGGTAACTACTATTGATGAATGGGCACTTTCCGATAATAATAGTACAAACGCATCAAAGATAACAAGTATAACTATTCCGCCAAGTGTAAAAATTATAAAAGAATATGCTTTTGCTCATTGCACAGAACTTAAAAGCGTATCTCTTTCCGAAGGTTTGGTAAACGTTGGTACTAGTGCTTTTTGGGATTGTCCAAAATTAACTGAAATAAAAATACCCTCAACACTTAAATATTTAAGCGAAGGTATGTTCCACGAATGTACCGGTCTCACAAAAATAACACTTCCAAACACCTTAACTAAAATCATAAATGGTGCTTTTTCAAAATGTTACGCACTCGAAAGTATTACGATCCCGGACAGTGTTATTTTCATCGGTGCAGGAGCATTCAGCAAATGTACTTCTCTTAAAGAAATACATATTCCGAAAAATGTCAGCGAAATCGATAGTTTTGCTTTTGATTGTGCTTCTTCACTCACAAAAATAACTGTATCAGAACAAAACCCCAAATACAAATCAGTGGATGGAGTACTTTTCACAAAAGACGGAAAAAAGCTTATTGCATATCCTAACGGTAATCCACGAACCGATTATACTATTCCCTCGGGAACAACTGAAATTGCAGAATATTCATTTTACGGCTTCGAAATTCTTAAAAATATTACTTTATCACAGGATGTTGAACTTATAGAACAAAACAATTTTTTAGACTGTTCATCTCTTAAAAATATAAAAGTCGATGCCAATAATAAAACATATAAATCAATTAACGGTATTCTGTTCTCAAAAGATGAAAAAACGCTTATAACTTATCCTGCAGGCAAAAGTGAAACGACGTATTCTATACCCCAAGGTGTGACTGTTATTGGAGAACAGGCATTTATGGGTAATACAAAATTAAAAAATGTCACTTTCCCCGATAGCCTTCTGAAAATAAGCATGAATGCTTTTGCTAATTGTACGGAACTTGAAGCGATAACTATGCCGGGCAGCATAAAAGAAATATCCTCCGATGCTTTTTGCGTGTGCTCAAATTTAAAAGCCATAACACTTCCCGATCATCCTTTTATTATTGGAAATTCCGCTTTCCGAGGTACAGCTTTTTACAATGATGAATCGAACTGGGAAAATAATGTTCTTTATATCGGTCATCATCTGATAAGAGCAGAATTGGAAATAAGGGACTCATACTCAATAAAACCCGGAACCATAGCAATTGCAGAAGGCGCATTTAGTTACTGTGAAAATCTTATAAACGTAATTATTCCTAATGGAGTAAGTATTATAGGCACGTGGGCCTTCAGTAATTGTGAATCCATTTCTTCGATAATCATACCGGAAGGAGTAACTTACATTGGTTGGAACGCTTTTTATAATTGTCCGAATCTTTTAGAAGTCACTTTACCTGACAGTATAACATACATTAACGGATATATTTTCGAGGGATCCTACAATGTCACTGTACATTGCAACGAAGGTTCATACGCATGGCAATATGCTGTTGATCACGGCTACATTGATCCTCCCGTCACCGAACCTCCTGTTACCACGGTAACGGAAACCTCAACATCTGTAACTAATACTACACCTCCGGAAACAAGTGCTCCGATCACCGAAACGGAAGATACGACGGAAATCTCCGAACCTGTTACGGATACCGAAGAGCCTACCTGTACTTCCGAAATAATCACCGAATCCACACAGGTTTCTTCCACCATCGCCATAGGTGAAAAAGATCAGAACAACAATACAAATATCCTTTTTATAATATTCACTTTCTTATTTACAGTAATTGCAGTTGCGGTAGTACTTTTTATTCTTAATCGCAAGGGTATAGTAAAATTTGCACTCAAAAAGACCTCTTACGAAGACAAGGAAAATGCAGTCCCGGATAATACCCCTGCAGACTCAGATCATAATGACGATATTTCAGAATAAACAATATACCCTCCATAACACCTTAATGGAGGGTATATTACCTGTTTCGGTTTAATAACAATTTTACAAAGCGGGTACTCCGGGTACCCTCTTTTCTTTATTCCTTTTTCGCTGTATTCACGATAAACGTTCCTATGCACACTGCTATAAGTGCCGCAAGATTCACAAAACTCAGAATATTTCCTCGATTCTCGGGGAAAATTGCCGAGATAAGCACGCCGAAAAGCGGTGTGGTTCCGGTGAACACTACCACCTTTGATACGGGATTATACCGCAGGAGCACTCCCCACAGTGAATATGCCGCAGCCGACAGGAATCCGAGATATCCCAAGGCAAGCAATGCCGTAACACTGACAGTCTCGATCTTACCGCCGAGCACAAGTCCCACGACAACCATTATCGCACCGCCGATAACGAACTGCCATCCCGACAGTGCCACGGGATCCTCATTTTCGGAATACTTCTTTATCATTGCCGTCGACAATGCGTACGCGAAGGTCGATCCGAGAAGAAGCACATCTCCGAGGATGGAGCCGTCAGCCGCTGAGCCGCTGATATTCATAATTATGACTCCGGCTACTGCAAGAAGCGAGCCGATACTCTTCTGCAATGTCAGCTTTTCTGTACGGAATATAAGGCAAGCTACGAGCAATGTCACAAACACTGCCGCACCGTTCATTATGGATGAACGAACAGATGAAGTCATTCCGAGTCCGATATAAAACAGCACATACTGCCCCACAGTTTGTGCAAGGGACAGCTTCATTGCAGGAAAAACAGAGCTGCGCTTCAGCCTTAGCCATCTTTTTTGGATCATGCTTCCGAGAAGGAGTGCTAGCCATCCCGCAAGAAAAAATCTCATTCCTGCAAAGAGGATCATTGACGGTGCATGAGTCTGCACCACACCGAACTCTGCTGCACCGACCTTTATCATGGTATGGGCACTTCCCCAGAGGGCACAGCAGAACAGTGCCACCGCTACAAGCACGGGAGTTCTTGAAAATACAGGAGGCGGCCCAAGTCCGCCTCTTGCGAGTTCTTTTTGTTTCATGGTCATCTCATGATAAAAGGCTTTATGTAGTTTATGGAGAAATCGATTCCTTTATCACCAAGCTCACCCTGCCAGATGCCGGAGTGAGGCTCAAGGGAAAGTGTCTTATCATAACCACGGGCATAAAGAAGTGCAAAGATCTTTGACCACTCAAGGAAATCTACTCCTGCAGGAGGATCATCAACATATCTGCCGCCGATGGCGCAGGTACCCTTAACGTGCATATGAGCAAATCTGGAGCACCACTTTTCAATGTTTGCAAGATAATCCTCACCTCTGTAGTAGCTGTGAGAGCAGTCATACTTCAGCATAAGCTCGGGAATATCTCCAAGCACTACCTCCCATGTTTTGTCATCATAGATAAAGTTATTCCATGAGCAGTTGTACACAGCAAGGGTAACACCTCTCTCACCTGCGTACTCAACCATCTCACGGAGACATTTGATAGCGAACGCATAGTTCTTAAAAAGGCTCAGCTCTTCACAGTAGTTTACACCCATATTGAAAACGGGGCATCCGATCTTTGCTGTAACATCTATCTGACGCTTCAGCATATTCATAACATCGGGATCAGCCTTACCTCCGTCATTGGGGGTAGAGTTCCAACGGCCTACGGACAGCACGGGAATACCGGTACGGTCAATATTTGCAAGGATCTCATCCGCCGATGCAATAAACGCCTCGGATTCATTGTCAAAGTTCGTGCAGATCTCAATAAAGTCCAGTCCCTTTTCACGTGCAAAATCAAAGGACTTCCCTTCATTTGGACGAATAATACCAAGTTTCATATGTTAAACCTCATATCTGTCTATTTGCGGCAACGCCGCATAACTGTATATATGGTATCACACACAAAATAATAAATCAATGATTTTCGCCATTTTTCTGTCATTTAATGAAAAAAAGAACCCCTATGGTCCAACTTGGACTGGACCTTATGGATTCCTTTTATCTTAATTTATGCCATTACTTCTTCCGCATCAACAGTATCTTCGGCTCGCTCAAGCTCTGCATTGAATTCGGCGATCACTGCCTCTTCAAGCTCACTTCTGAAGCCTGCATTGATGGGATGCACGATATCCCTGTATGTTCCGTCGGGATTCTTTCTGCTTGGCATTACGATAAAATATTTATCGCGAGCATAAATAACCTTGATGTCATGTACCGCAAGCTGTCCGTCAAAGGTAACAGAGACGATCGCCTTCATCGGGCCGTCGTCAAAGAGTTTTCTGACCTTTACATCTGTAATTTGCATTTGCTTATTCCCCCTGAGGACTGTATTTTTATTGCCTATGGTACTATTATACAGTAAGATTATGAAATTTATACATCGTATATGGAAGATTTTTTTGAACATATTATATGAATTTTATAAATATATTCATTTTTACCGCCTTCTCTTGTGCGGAATAGACTTATTTCGATATTCAAATATCAACAAAAAGCACTGTACAAAATCGTATTTATGCGGTATAATATAATTATAAAATATAATAACACTGATATGAAAGAAGGTACGCTAATGGCGATCCCGAACACACATTTCGGTAAGGACTATATCGGAGAGCTTCTTTGCGGCAAAAAGAAGATATTCTTTGCCGGCATCGGCGGAGTGAGCATGTGCTCTCTTGCTCACATATCCATGCTGAGAGGACACACCGTTGCAGGATATGACCGCACTCCTTCAAAGCTCACACGTTCACTTGAGGATGCCGGTGCGGCTGTTTATTACGAATCATCTGCCGATCACGTTCGTGATGCTGATCTGCTTGTATACACCGTAGCCATTCCCGAATCAAACGAGGAATACAGCACTGCGGGTGAAATGGGTATACCGAGAATATCGAGAGCTGATTTTCTCGGGTACATAATGAGCACGTACGGTGCAAGGATCGGTGTTTCGGGAATGCATGGCAAAAGCACTACCACGTCAATGCTTGAGCGCATTTTCACCGGTGCTGGATTTGATCCCACGGTATCCTGCGGTGCCGTTATGAAGGATGCAGGCTCTGCCCACATTGTAGGGGGAGATGACTACTTCATCTTCGAAGCCTGCGAATACATGGACTCCTTCCTTGACTTCTACCCCACTACGGCTGTTATCCTGAACATCGAGCTTGATCATGTGGATTATTTTGAATCTCTTGATCAGATAAAGCGGTCTTTCGCAAAATTTGCGGCACTTACGGGTGAAGGAGGCATCGTTGTAGCTAACAGATGCGATGCCGACGTGATGGAATCGGTAAAGGACTACAAGGGACGGCTCGTTACCTTTGGTATTGAGTGCGACGATGCCGATTACAATGCAAAAGGCATCCGCTACGAGGGTGGCCGTGTTATATACGATCTGTATATCCGAGGCGATTTTACTGTAACTGTTGACATGGGAATCCCCGGTGAGCATTATGTCTGGGATGCTACTGCGGCTATTGCGGCGGCGGTGGAGAATGGCGTTCCCGCAGATTCGGCGGCGGCTGCTCTCGGCACATTTGAAGGTGCGGCAAGGCGAATGGAGCTTTGCGGTAAGACTCCGGAAGGTGCGGCGGTGTACTCAGATTATGCACATCATCCCACCGAAGTTGCGGCGGCTCTTACCACTGCGGGACACATGGCATTTGAGAAAGTGTACTGTGTATTCCAGCCTCACACATATTCACGTACTGCAGAGTTCATTGACGATTTCGCAGCAGCTCTTGCGGCACCTCATCTGAGGAGAGTGGTAGTGAACGATATTTATGCGGCACGTGAGGTCGATACTCTCGGTGTCAGTGCGGCGCTTCTCACGGAGAAGATAAATGCTCTCGGCG
>SVQM01000100.1 GCA_015065335.1 Oscillospiraceae bacterium
TGGCGAAGAGAGCCACGGACGAAAATGCGGTATAGAACCCGAGGGGTCTGCGAAAGTAAATGGCATAGGCGATTCCGAGCAGAAGAATGAGCACGTTCAGAATATAAGTGACGGTGCGCCACAGCTTTGCCTTGGGGCTGAACAGAAACAAAGCACTGCAAAGAAACGACAGTGCGAGAAAGTACGCGGGCAGAACGCTGACGGAAAGTGCATGCCGAATGGCGTAAGTAACGTATAAATTCAGGGCAGTTCCAACAATGAAGCCAACTATATTTTTCTTCATAAAAGTCCTCCAAAAAAGAACAAGCCCTTACCATGGGAGTGGTAAAGGCTTGAAATTTTTTGAAAACATCGCCCTATTTTGCCTAAATTCACTCCGGTAGACTTACGGACAATAGCGTAGATTGGCGTAAGCTGATATCGTTTGGCGTAAATTTGGCGTAAGTTAGCGTTTTTTGAGATCTGCAGTTTCTCAAAAACCCGCATAAAATAAGGCTTTTTTGGACTTTTTTCAGTCGATTGGCTTCATTGTGGGGAACAGCAGCACGTCTCTGATAGATGCGCTGTCTGTGAGCAGCATGGTCATACGGTCGATACCGAAGCCGATACCGCCGGTGGGAGCCATACCAAGCTCAAGGGCATAGAGGAAGTCCTCATCAGTAGTGTTCGCCTCATCGTCACCCTGTGCAAGAAGCTCCTCCTGAGCCTTGAATCTCTCGCGCTGGTCGATAGGATCGTTCAGCTCGGAGTATGCGTTTGCCATCTCCCAACCGTTCATGAAGAACTCGAAACGCTCAACGTAATCGGGATTCTCGGGCTTCTTCTTGGTAAGGGGAGAGATCTCGATGGGATGATCCATTACGAACGTAGGCTGAATGAGCTTGTCCTCAACGAACTCCTCGAAGAACAGATTGAGAATATCGCCCTTCTTGTGACGGTTCTCGTACTCGATTCCGTGAGCCTTCGCCGCAGCCTGTGCCTCTTCAAGAGTATGGATCTCGTTGAAGTCAACGCCGGAGTACTTCTTTACTGCGTCAAGCATGGTGATTCTCTCGAAAGGCTTACCGAGATCCATCTCGATGCCGTTATAAACGATGGTAGTGGTACCAAGCACCTCTTTTGCCACGTGACGGTACAGATTCTCGGTCAGATCCATCATACCGTGGTAATCGGTGTACGCCTGGTACAGCTCCATAAGAGTAAACTCGGGATTGTGACGGGTGTCAAGTCCCTCGTTACGGAATACACGTCCGATCTCGTAAACTCTCTCCATACCGCCGACGATAAGTCTCTTAAGGTACAGCTCAAGAGAGATACGGAGCTTTACGTCAAGATCAAGTGCATTGAAGTGAGTCTCAAAGGGTCTTGCAGCCGCACCGCCCGCATTGGAAACGAGCATGGGGGTCTCCACCTCAAGAAATCCCTCGGAATCAAGATATCTTCTGATAGCGGAGATGATCTTGGAGCGCTTTACAAAGGTATCCTTGGACTCCTGATTTGTGATAAGATCAACGTATCTCTGGCGGTATCTCATATCAACATTGCTCAGACCGTGGAACTTCTCAGGGAGCACCTGAAGGGACTTCGAGAGAAGAGTCACCTTCTCCGCATGAACGGAGACCTCGCCTGTCTTGGTCTTGAATACCTTACCTGCGATTCCCACGATATCACCGATATCCAGCTTCTTGAATGCCTTATATTCATCCTCGCCGAGGCTGTCGCGTGCAACGTAGCACTGAATATTTCCGGGCAGATCCTGGATATTGCAGAAGGATGCCTTACCCATAACTCTCTTGGACATCATGCGTCCTGCAATAACAACATCCTTACCCTCAAGAGCATCAAAATTCTCCTTGATGTCGGTGCTGTGATGTGTTACGTCAAACTTTGTAATAACGAAGGGATCACACCCCTCAGCCTGCAGATTTGCAAGCTTCTCACGTCTTATCTTTGCCTGCTCACTGTAGTTTATCTCGGGAGCAGCATTTTCATTTATGTTCTCGCTCATTTTCGTTGTCCTTTCTATGATTGAATAAGACGATTACTTTGCTCTCTGAACGTCAAGAATCTTGAACTTCATCTCACCTGCGGGAGCTTCAACGGTAACCTCAGCACCCTTCTTGTTTCCGATGAGGGCACGTCCGATGGGGCTCTGATCGGAGATCTTGCCCATAAGGGGATTTGCCTCGTTGGGGCCGACGATGGAGTACTCGATCTCCTCGTCCTCGGCAACGTCATAAACCTTAACAACAGTTCCGATGTTCACAACGCCGGACTTGTACTGCTCCTCTTTGATGATCTCTGCGTGGTTGATGAGATACTCAAGCTCGGCGATACGGGACTCAACCTTAGCCTGCTCATTCTTTGCCTCATCGTACTCACTGTTCTCGGAGAGATCTCCGAAGGCTCTCGCCTCTGCGATAGCCGCCTTGATCTCGGGTCTGCGGGCTTTGAGAGCTTCAAGCTCTGTGACCAGCTTTTCAAAGCCTTCTTCGGTATACTGAGTTCTCTTTTCGTTTTCCATGGTGATTATCCTTTCGGCGTGCAAATGGCACAGTAGTTTTACATATTTTTTGTTTTATTATATTCCCAAAAAAGGGATTTATTCAAAGGTTTTCGCTGCTGCTGCGAGCTGATTGTCATTGGCATCCGTCAGCTTATAGAAGCTCATATCCGCAAGTGTTTCATCAAGAGGCTCGGATACATCGGGTACGATTCCCACTCCGTCATAATTCTCGGACGTAGGCGGACAATACAGTGCCACGGTCAGCTTCACAAGAGATCCGTCATCAAACACCGGCATGATACTCTGCATGGAGCCCTTACCGAATGTTTGATCTCCGACAAGCTTTCCTGTACCATAGTCCTTTATCGCGGCCGCGAAAAGCTCTCCCGCAGATGCGGTTCCGGAATTCATGACCACAGCCATCGGCATATCGAGGAATTTCTCATCAGAAGTCTCTATTGTGGTGTAATTATCTTCCGCATCCACTGTTCTCATAAGATCTCCCTTTGGAAGAAGGTAATCAAGTATCTCGCAAACGGAATCCTTATCACCGCCGGGGTTGTGTCTCACATCAAATATGAGCTTCTGCACACCTTCAGCCTTCAGTGCATCTACTGCGGCAGTAAACTGAGCAGGTGTATTTTTCTCAAAGCTGCTTATACGGATGACACCGATGGTCTTATCCGGCTCGTATATGTGATGTGTCACACTCACAGTCTCAATATGCGCACGCTCGATTGTGAAATCAAGCTCCTCATACTTACCGTCACCGTCGCTGTCGCGAAGTATCATAAACTTCGCCTCGGTTCCGGCTTCGCCCCTAAGCCGTGACAGTGCCGCATCATATCCGATGATCTGTATAGATTCCTTTTCACCGTCATCGTTTATGACATGGCTTATAAGGTCTCCGACCTTCACTCCTGCTTTTTCTGCAGGAGATTCGGGGTATACATCGATCACTTCAATGCAGCCAAGCTCGGTATCGAAGATCACGTTCACTCCTATACCGTCAGTCTCTCCTTCAACACTCTCCATCAGTGCCTTAGCCTCATCGGGAGAATAGTAGAATCCGTACCTGTCGCCCGTGCCTGCGATGTATCCCTTTATTGCATATTTTCTGAGGGCTTCGGCATCAAGCTCACCGGGATAATACTCGCGGTACATCAGATCTATCTTTTGTATATCTGCCGCGATCTCACCGTACTCGGCCATCTGCTCCTCAACAGCGGCGATCTTATTGCTGTAATTCGTCATCTCAGCCGCAAGGGCTTCGTTGTACAGCTTTTGCTCCTCGTGCAATTTGGAATTGTACACTTCCTGAAGCACGATCACCGTTACCATGGATGAAACGATAACTGCAAACAGGCATATCACCGCCGTCATCCAAACCGATATTTTCTTTTGCATAAATTACTTCCCTGTTTTTACCCAAGGCTCACATATACCTCTGGGTCAACTCTCTGTCCGTTGATTCTGTACTCAAAATGCAGGTGTGCACCGAAGGAATAGCCGGTATTACCTACGTATCCGATAACCTGTCCCTTTTCAACGGTCTGACCTGCTACGACTGCAAGTCCCGAGCAGTGCGCGTAAAGCGTGGACACGTTTCCGCCGTGGTCGATCAGAATGTAGTTACCGTAGCTGGAATGCCACTCGGCACGGATCACCTTACCGCTGTTTGACGCATAGATATGTGTTCCCTGAGCACAGGCGATATCTGTTGCACCGTGATAATCCTGACGGCCGTTAAGATATCTTCCGCCGAAGTGAGACGATATATATCCAACCCCCACTGGAAGTGGACGGATGAATCCTTCTCCCGAAGGTACTACCTGGTTCTGTGCCTGGATCTTCTTGATATACTCTTCAAGCTCTGCGTTCAAAGCATTCTCGGCCGCAATAGCATTCTGATATTCCTGCTCATATTTTTCTTCATCAGCCTTGAGCGATTCCATGTACGCATCCTTCTCGGCAGCGATCGCCTCGTAGGATGCCTTATCGGTCTCAAGCTGTGCAAGAGTGTCTTCCTGTGTCTTTTTTGACTCCTCAAGAGCAAGCTTATTCTCTTCGAGCTCAAGCTTCTGATTCTTATAGTCTGCCAGAATATTGCCGTCATATTCCATCATCGCATTGACTTTGTCAAGTCTTGAAAGAAAATCCGACATTCCCTTAGCGTCAAGAAGCAGCTCAAGCTCACTGATATTTCCATTGTCCTGCGCATATCTGAGTCTATCGACAAGCTTTTGTTCAGTTTCCGCAATAGATGCCTCGGTCTCGCTGATCTTCGCCTCAGACTCTGCGATCTTCGAATCAAGCTCCACAATAAGTGCACCCGCAAGATCCATCTTCTGAGTAGTGGCAGTTATGAGAGAATCCATATACTGCTTGTATTCAGCTGCCTCTGCAGCCTGGCCCTTGATAGAGTTGATCTTACCGAGAAGCTCCTCTTGTTGTGCCTGAAGAGCCGCGATCTCAGACTCCATTGACTGAATGGTTGAATCACTTGAACCGGTGGCACTTACCTTTGTGCCTGTGGGCATGACCGGGCTTGCACCCACGAGCATCACTGCCGACAAAGCAGCACAAAGCATAGTTTTTGCAGTCTTCTTATTTACAAACTTCATTATGGCACCTCCTGATCAAACCTTGAGATACTTACCGAGAGAAACCACACTTCCGATTATACCGGTGATAATACCGACCCCGAGGAATCCCGCAAGGATGATTCCGCCCACATCGATATAGCTGAGGATAGAGATCATTGAAAGAGCACCGCTTGTAACCATTTTTTCCACGTAGTGGTATGCGTACCACTCGATAAGGTAACCGATACCTCCGGCCACAATTCCGATGATGATTCCCTCTATCACGAACGGCAAAGTTATAAACCATCCCGTTGCACCGACATATCTCATTACAGTGATCTCATGGCGTCTGGCAAACACGGAAAGCTTAATGGTATTCACGATGATGAACACACTGATTATCATAAGGATCACAAGGAACCAGATGAACACCATAAGCACACCGTTCTTTACACTTTCGAGCTGAGTTGCCAGATCCTGTCTCACGCTGACTTTGCGGACACCGTCGATCTGCTTCAACTGTAGCTCAAGCTCGGATACACCGTTCACATCATTGTACTCAACGATGAATTCATCGCTGAGGGGGTTGTTTTCTCCGAGAACATCGTCATAAAGAACCTTGTCCTCTTCGTTTTCGATCATTTCAACAAGAGCCTGATCCTTTGTGTTATGGACAACGCCCTTGACGTTTTCAAGATGCCAGATCTGTCTGTCGATGGCATCGATCTGTTCGGGAGTCGCATCGTAATCAGCGAATACGACGACCTGATTGAGAAGTCTGAGCTGATCGAGGTTAACCTCAATATTGACAACGAGAAGTGCAAATGCACCCATTACCACAAGACAGCTCATAAGTACGGCGATGGACGCAAAGGACATAACGCCGTTACGCCAAAGTCCCTTGAACGCCTGGCCGAGAAAATAGAGAGGGCTGTACGATTTTTTCATTTGAACATTCCTCCTACTCTGTCATCGACGATCTTTCCGTCCTTCAGCTTGATAACACGCTGCTGGTAGTAGTCAACAAGTCCCTTTTCGTGAGTAACGACGATCACGGTCTTGCCGAGCTTGTTGATCTTCAGAAGAAGGTTCATGATCTCGATACTCATTTTGGGGTCGATATTACCGGTAGGCTCGTCCGCGATGATGTATCTGGGATTGTTTGCAAGAGCTCTTGCGATCGCAACTCTCTGCTGTTCACCGCCCGAGAGCTCTCTCGGGAAGCATCCGGTCTTCTCACCGAGGTTTACCGTATTGAGAAGCGCGGGCACCTTTCTGCGGATCACCTTTCCGGGAGTGCCGATAACGTGCATGGCAAACGCTACGTTCTCGTACACAGTCTTTTCGGGGAAAAGGCGGAAATCCTGGAACACCACGCCAAGTTGACGGCGATAGAACGGGACCTTACGGTTCGGCATGTTTGAAAGGTCATAATTTCCGACGATGATCTGTCCGGAGGAAGGTCTCTCCTCTCTGAGAAGCAGTTTCATCATCGTAGTTTTTCCGGCACCTGAATGTCCGACGAGGAACACGAATTCTCCGTCGTCTATATGCATATCCACCCCATCAAGTGCAACGGTACCGTTGGGATAGAATTTCTTTACGTTTTTAAGATCTATCATATACCGATTATCTCCTTTCTCTTTGGGAAATTGGCATTTTACGGGAATTTTCCCGAAAAATGCACTGCTAAAAACCAAGCCATTTCAAGAAACGAGCGCCGGAACATGGTTATTCCCGGCGCAGATCAATGTTTGCTGACTCAGAATTTAATGGGCTTGGCGGTGAGATATCTCTTTACCATAAGCGCTACCTTGAAGGTTATCGCATGGTCGAATTCACGCAGGTCAAGTCCTGTGAGTTTACGGATCTTTTCAAGTCTGTACACAAGCGTATTGCGGTGTACGAACAGCTTTCTGGATGTCTCGGACACGTTCAGGTTATTCTCAAAGAAGCTCTGAATGGTCATAAGAGTCTCACGGTCAAGGCTCTCAAGAGAGCCGTTCTTGAATACTTCATTAAGGAACATCTCGCAAAGAGTGGTGGGAAGCTGGTAGATAAGTCTGCCGATTCCCAGATTCTCATAGCTGATAACGACCTTCTCGGTATCGAACACCTTACCGACCTCAAGAGCCACCTGTGCCTCCTTATAGGAGCGCGCAAGATCCTTGATGTTATTTACGGCAGTACCTACACCGACGGATACCTTTGCGAAGAACTCGGTGTTGAGAGTGTCAACAAGGCTGTCCGCGATCTTCTCGATCTCACGGACCTCCATACCGGGACGGATCTCCTTGATAAGCACGATATCCTGCTCGGACACGCTGATAACGTAATCCTTATTCTTATCGGGGAACAGATTCTGCACCATATCAAAAGGAAGCATCTCTGTTCTGGTATTGAACTTGATAAGGAAGGCGACACGAGTCTCCTCGGTGTTGAAACGAAGCTCTTTACTCTTTATGTAGATATCGCTTGACAGGATGTTATCGAGAATAACGTTCTTGATAAACGAACCCTTGTCGTACTTCTCATCGTAGAGATTCTTGATGTTGGAAAGAGAAATAGACAGAAGTGT
>SVQM01000101.1 GCA_015065335.1 Oscillospiraceae bacterium
CGATAGTCTCTATCCCGAGCTCATCAAGCACCGCACCCACATCGCCGTAATTCCTTCTTACGATGGTGAATCTGTCACTGTAGGGTGCAAGTCTTTCAGTCACAGCCATTATCGCATCCTCGTCTCTGTCGATGGATATAAGACGTCCGCCACCCGAGAGCCTCGATGCTATCTCAAAGGAATGTCCGCCGCCTCCGGCGGTACAATCCACATATATTCCGTCAGGTTTTATATTCAGTGCCTCAATGGATTCACCGAGAAGCACAGACACGTGAGAGAATTCCATATTACAGTCCCGCCTCAAGCATCATCTCAAGGATACGGTCAGTCTTCTCTTCAGTCTCCTCTGCAAGACGTGCTTCCTCAGACCAGATCTCAGCATATTCGCCGCAACCGAGGATAACAACATTCTTCTCGATACCTGCGAATTTTTTCAGGACCTCGGGGATCTGTACTCTTCCCTGAGAATCAGGTTCAACTGTCGCTGCACCCGAAAACACAAATCTGCGTATCTCTCTTGCCTGAGTTTTGGGGAGGTCATTTATTCTTGCGGTGTAATTTTCCCATTCGCTCATGGAATAGATGGAGAGACAATTGTCAACGTTTTTGATGATCATAAACTTGTCACCGAGGATCTCACGGTGCTTTGCAGGTATGAACATCCTGTTCTTTGCATCGAGAGTATGATTATACTGCCCTACAAGCATTGACTTTCTCCCCCTTTCGAAACACTTTTCACCACATTTCCCCACGGATAGTTATATTATAATATAGACAAGTGCAAATATCAATACCTAAATGAACTTTTTTATAAAAAATATTTGATTTTTTTGATCATTTTTCACTGCTTTTTCCACTTTTTACCATTATTGTTTGTAACTGATGCATATAATTACCTGATATTCCAACAATTTCCATTTGGGGTGATTTTGACTTATTTTCGGACCATTACGGTACACGGTTTTATATTATCCGACAAAAAATATGATTTTTCGCAAACGTCAAAAACCCGTTCTCGATTGACATTGTTCAAAATTTATTGTATTATTATACTATGAAAAAACTAATAACTGTAAGCGGGGATACCGCACACCTTCCAAAGTGTCAGATAAGAACAAAATACTCCGAGCTTGAGCTGTTTATCCGTGCAATACTTGACGGTGTTGTTGAGTTTTCGGAATTACCCGAACCTAATATGATCATTGAAGATTCGGGCGAGTCTATCTTGCTGTCAAACCTCTACGGTATGTCGATATCAGTTGAACGGCCATTTTCACCAGAGGTACTAACCGATGCCGTAAAGCGGCTTCTTAGCTCAGACACTTCAGTACAATTTTCAGCAGACGCAGAAAACCGTCTTGCCATTCTCGGTGACAGTTTTGTAAGCCTGACAGAAACTGAATTCCGACTTTATTCGGCGATTCTCAAAAACAGCGGAGATTTCATATCCGCCAAGGAGCTTTCCATGTCTGTATGGGGACGGTATGACCGTAATCTGTGTACGGTCTACATATCATATCTCCGGCGAAAGCTGGACAGTGCCTTCGGTGACGGAACTCTTATAACCGCAAGCAAAAAAGGCTACCGTCTGCGAGACCCTTCATAAATAAATGCACATGATCGAAAGGATTTAAATATGAAAGAAGTTATACTTTGCAAATACGGGGAGATAATTCTCAAGGGAGCCAACAAGGGCTCATTTGAAACAATTCTCATGAAAGAGCTGCGCCGCAGAGCTAAGGCTATCGGAAAATTCACCGTTCGTCTTGCCCAGAGCACGGTCTACATCGAACCGGAAAGTGACGATCCCTTTGAGAGCGATATCGACGCCATGTACGAACAGGCAAAAAAGGTATTCGGCTTTGTAGGAGTCACAAAAGCGGCAGTTGCCGAAAAGGATATGGATGACATCCGCCGTGTTGCAGGAGAATACCTTCCCGAAAAGCTGTCGGGAGTAAAGACCTTCAGATGCGAGGCAAAGAGATCAGATAAAAAGTTCCCTCTAAAATCCCCCGAAATCGCCGCTGAGATCGGCGGTGTTATCCTCTCGAAAATGCCTCATCTGAGAGCAAAGATGAACGGTGCCGATATCACAGTACGAATCGAAATACGTGATCATGCGGCATATATCCACGCAGGTCAGGATTCCGGTGCAGGAGGTATTCCCTACGGCTGTGGCGGCAAGGGGCTTCTCCTTCTCTCGGGAGGTATCGACAGTCCCGTTGCCGGATTCATGATGGCAAAGAGAGGTCTGAAGATCGATGCTCTTTATTTTGAATCCATTCCCTACACCAGTGAGCGTGCGAGAGAAAAAGTATTCACTCTTGCGAAAAAGCTTACAGAATACACCGGTCACATCCGTGTTCACGTGATCTCTCTGACGAAGATACAGGAGGCTATACGTGACAACTGTGAGGAGGATTATTTCACCCTTATTCTCAGACGGTTTATGATGCAGCTTGCATCAATGACTGCTGAGCACATCGGCGCACCGGTGCTCATCACGGGCGAGAGCCTCGGTCAGGTAGCATCGCAGACCACTGCGGCAATCTGTTCAACGGAGGCGGCTGCTGACCGTCCCGTGTTCCGTCCCTGTATCGGTCTTGACAAGGAGGAGATCATCCGCATTTCAAGAATGATCGACACATATGATACGTCTATCGAGCCTTATGAAGACTGCTGTACGGTATTCACTCCCCGTCATCCCAGAACTCAGCCGCAGCTTGAAAAGGTGATCGCCGCAGAGGAAGGCCTCGACAGAGATGCTCTCATTGCAGAAGCCTTTGAGACTAAGTTTACGGTAACAGTCAGACAGTTTGAAGACCTTGAGTTTTAATTATACGCAGGACTCTGTCCTGCACCTGCCAACCCTTTTTGAAAAAAGGGTTGGATCCCAAAAACTTTGAACTAATAAACATAATTTATTTATATAAAGTTTTTTGAAAGGGGTGCGGGGAAAATCTTTTTTTCAAAAAAGTTTTCCCCGCCATATATATAATGAACCTTACAAATCTCCTCAGCCATGCAGATCACACGAATCTGGCGGTCACTACCGGGTGGGATGATATTAAAAAAACCGTTGACGAAGGAATACGCTTCGGTACTGCATCCGTGTGTATTCCGCCATGCTACGTAAAGTCTGCTGCAGAATATTCCAAAAGACGTGTGCGCATCTGTACTGTCATCGGATTCCCTAACGGATACAACTCCACCGAAGCAAAGGTCGCAGAGACTGCGGCAGCAGTCCGTGACGGTGCCGACGAGATCGACATGGTAATAAACGTAGGTGCTCTGAAATCAGGTGACACCGACTACGTTGCAAACGAGATAGCAGCGATACGCAAGGCCTGTGAGGGCAAAGTGCTCAAGGTGATAATCGAATGCTGTCTCCTCACAGATGAAGAGATGGCTCTGATGTGCGGTATCGTGCATACGGCTGGTGCAGACTATATCAAGACATCCACAGGCTTCTCAAAATCCGGTGCCGATTCGCACAATGTCGAGGTTCTGTGCAAAAATGCACCCGAAGGGCTTAAAGTAAAGGCCGCAGGCGGGATCTCATCCCTCGATGATGCGAAGCTGTTCCTTTCTCTCGGTGCAGACCGCCTCGGCACAAGCCGTCTCGTAAAGATCGCAATGTCTGAGGACAATGGCGGCACGTATTAAATGGGACACTGTCCCATACCCTGCCAAAGGAACTTTTCGAGAAAAGTTCCTTTGGAATCCTCAAAAGCTTCAAACAGTAAATTATTTATCTGAAAGTTTTGAAGTTCCAAGAAACTTTTTCAAAAGTTTCTTGGTGGGGCTCGGGGTGAAACCCCGATATAATAAACTACAACCAAAGGAGAATAATAATGAACTATCCTACACCTCATATAGCAGCAACCCCAAAAGATTTTGCTGAGACCGTGCTGATGCCCGGCGATCCTCTCCGTTCCAAATTCATCGCTGAAAATTTTCTTGAAGGTGCTGTTCTCGTGAACAATGTCCGTGGGATCCAGGGATATACAGGCAAGTGGAAGGGTGTACCCGTAAGCGTAATGGCAAGCGGAATGGGAATGCCTTCTATCGGTATATACTCTCGTGAACTGTACACCGCAATGGGTGTTGAGAATATCGTACGTATCGGCTCTGCAGGCGCTCTCATTGAGCGTGTACCTCTTCGACGTATCGTTATCGCATCAGCCTGCTCCACCGATTCAAATTTTGTGGATGCTTTCGGTCTGCCTGGGCATTTTGCACCTGCGGCAACCTACAAAATACTCCGCACCTTTGCAGATGAGGCTGAGTATGAGGGTATTGATTATGAGGTAGGTACCGTTGTCTCCACAGACAGATTCTACACCGATGACGACGATCTCATCGACTCCCGTAAATACAACAATCTTTGGGCAAAGATGGGCGTCCTCGCCGTTGAGATGGAGGCTGCCGCACTTTACACCACAGCCGCAAGATTTGGCAAAAACGCACTCGCCATCTGTACCATCTCCGATCAGCTCGTCACACACGAGCATATGACCACAGAGGAAAGACAGACATCACTGACCGACATGATAACTCTTGCACTGAACGCATCTGTAAAATTGTGAGTTTAATTATATGGGGTTTCACCCCATACCCCACAAAGAAACTTTTCGAGAAAAGTTTCTTTGAACTTCAAAAGCTTCAAAAAAGCAAATAATACAAACTCAAGCAGTTTGCACTCACCATATTCTATCTTTTATTTCAAAGTTTTTTAGGGAGGGGTGCGGGGAACCTCTTTTTCTCCAAAAAAGGGGTTCCCCGCAAAACAAAAACAAAACCCATGAAACGTGTATTTTTGATCGTTCTTGACAGTGTTGGCATCGGGGCACTGCCCGATGCGGCTGAATTTGGTGATGAGGGGACCAACACTCTCCTCAGTGCATCAATATATAAAGGATTTGACCTGCCGAATCTTGCATCACTTGGACTTGGCATGATCGAAGGAGTCGCCTGTGTAAAAGGTGAATACAACGGTCATTCCGACTACGGACGGATGGCTGAAATGTCCCGAGGTAAGGATACCACGGTCGGTCACTGGGAGCTTGCAGGACTTGTATCCGATCATCCTCTGCCCACCTATCCCAACGGATTCCCCGATGAGCTTATCGCTGAGTTTTCCGAGAAGATCGGTCGAGGTGTACTGTGCAACAAGACTTACTCAGGCACCGAAGTCATCCATGACTATGGCGAGGAACATATCCGCACGGGCAAAGTGATCGTGTACACCTCTGCCGACAGTGTATTCCAGATCGCTGCACACGAGGATGTAGTACCCCTTGAGGAGCTTTATGACATCTGCATCACCGCACGGAAAATGCTCAGTGGCGAGCACGCCGTAGGCAGAGTCATCGCACGCCCATTCATCGGTGAATATCCGAATTTTACCCGTACCGCCGGACGGCATGACTATTCTCTTGAGCCTACGGACACGACTGTGCTCGACCGTTTGAAGGCTTTGGGACTTGACGTGATCGGCGTAGGCAAGATCTCCGATATTTTTGCAGGATGCGGCATCACCGAAAGCTATCCCGACAAGGGAAATGAAGCTTGTATGGCTCGTACCATGGAGCTTGTTGAGCATGATTTTCACGGGCTGTGTTTCGTGAATCTTGTTGATTTCGACATGGTCTACGGTCACCGCAGAGATCCCAACGGATACGGTAAAGCCCTTTGCGATTTTGACCGATGGCTCGGCGACTTTCTGCCGAAGCTGGGTGACGATGACGCACTCATCATTACCGCAGATCACGGATGCGATCCCGGGTACACCAAAACCACAGATCACACGAGAGAATACGTGCCTTACCTTTGCTGTCACAAGGGATCAAACGGTAATGATATCGGCACAAAACCAAGTTTTACCTTCGTAGCTGATGAGGTTATGAGACTGCTTGAAACAGAATAATTTATGATTGTGCACCTTTGCTAATTCAGCAAAGGTGCATTTGTGCAAGATGCTCATGCAAATAAATTCTTTTTTAAAAAGATTTCACAAACACCTTGAAATAATCTGCGAATTGTTTTATTATATATGTATAGTCGGGTGAGATATGCCCGACAGACTTCCCCGACGGTTCGGGCAAGGCTTTAAAAATTTATTTTTTACATATTTGGAGGAACCCAAAATGGCAATCAGTGCATCTGACAAGGTAAGAGTTGGTATTATCGGTTGCGGCGGTATCGCAAACGGTAAGCATATGCCCTCTCTTCGCAACATCGCAAACGTTGAGATGGTCGCTTTCTGTGACATCATCGTTGAAAAAGCTGAAAAAGCAGCTAAGGACTTCGGTACTCCCGATGCTAAGGTTTACGAGAACTACAAGGAGCTTCTCGAGGATAAGTCCATCGACGTAGTTCATGTTTGTACTCCTAACAGAGCTCACTCTTTCATCACCGTTGATGCTCTTGAGGCAGGTAAGCACGTAATGTGCGAGAAGCCCATGGCTATCAATTCCGAAGAGGCTATGAAGATGCTCGACGCTGCAAAGCGTACCGGCAAGAAGCTCACCATCGGTTATCAGAACCGTCAGAACAGCCCTGCTCAGTACATGAAGGCAGAGGCTGACAAGGGAACATTCGGTGATATGTACCTCGGTACTGCTCACGCTATCCGTCGTCGTGCAGTTCCTACCTGGGGTGTATTCCTCAATGAGTACGAGCAGGGTGGCGGTCCCCTTATCGATATCGGAACCCACGCTCTCGACCTTACTCTTTGGACTATGAACAACTACAAGCCCAAGTATGCTGTTGGTACCACCTACCACAAGCTGAACGATCAGGTCAACTCCGCTAACGCATGGGGTGACTGGGATCCCGCACAGTTTACCGTTGAGGATTCCGCTTTTGGTTTCGTTGTAATGGAGAACGGTGCTACCATCAGAGTTGAGTCCTCTTGGGCTCTGAACGTAGCTGAGTCCCGTGAGGCTTGCTGCACTATCGCAGGTACTCTCGGTGGTGCTGACTACCACGGCGGTCTCCGTCTGAACGGTGTTCGTGACGGCAGACAGTACACCACTCAGATCGACTTCGGTTCCGGCGGAGTTGCTTTCTTCGACGGTAACCCCAACGAGGATTCCGGTACTAAGGAAGCTCGTCAGTGGATCCGTGCGGTTATGGACGACAAGGATCCTTGCGTTCTCCCCGAGCAGGCTCTCTGCGTAACCCGTATCCTTGAGGCTATCTACAAGTCCGCTGAGACCGGCGACATCGTATTCCTTAATAAGTAATTTATAAGTGATATGCGGGGAAAACTTTTTCGAGAAAAAGCTTTTCCCCGCACCCCTTTCAAAAAGCTTTATATAAAAAGGCAAGGTAACATTATACTGAAACGAGTGGTTTGCAGTTACCATATATTTGTTTTTTAGTTCAAAGTTTTTTGGGAAAGAGTTTGAGAAAACCCTTTTTGCAAAAAGGGTTTTCTCGTAAAACAATGAAAGGATTAACCATTATGAAACTTTGTGTACTTGCTAATCTTTACGGTGACAAGACTCTTGCAGAGACTCTTGACCGTCTTGCAGGCCTTGGCGTAGAGGCTGCAGAGATCGGTTGTGGCGGATATCCCGGAAAGGCACAGTGCGATCCCGCAGTTCTTCTTGCT
>SVQM01000102.1 GCA_015065335.1 Oscillospiraceae bacterium
CTTCTGATGCAGTTGTTGCAACTGTTACCGGTTATGCCGCTGCAATCGAGTTCTCAGTTGACGGTGACAACTTCACCGCTTCTTGGAGCTTTGCTGATGAGTCCGTAATCGAGAAGGCATGGGTTCTCATTACTACTGAAGACGGTACCACATTCGTATTCAGAGTTGATGATTCACTCTCTATGTCCTACGCTAAGGCTTATAAGTTTGGCGGACAGGATATTACTGTTGCTGTAAGAACTCTCGTTGACGGTATCGTATACCACTACGACGCATAAGTTCTAATGACAGAATTAACCGAGATCTGTGTGAGATCGGTAAAAATGGTGCAATCCGAAAGGATTGCACCATTTTATATATTTATGTATGAAAAAGCCTGCCGATATCGGCAGGCTTTACGGTTTTGTTTAACCTCTTACAACCTCTTCCCAAAGAGATTCATAGTAAGAACGTATCTCGGGATCAAGATCGTGGAAATACTGTACCTTAGGCATATTCTCTTCAGAGGGATACAGTATCTCGCTGTCTTTGAGGGAATACTCCTCATTGTTTACAACAGTGGTATTCGGAGATGCGTAGCAGATGTATTCTGCATTAGCAAGACCGATCTCGGGCTCAAGCATGAAGTTGATGTACAAAAGAGCGGCTTCGTAATTTTGACAGGAGCTTGGAACACACATTGAATCAACGAAAATGTTTACGCCTTCTTTGGGATACACAAATTCAAGATCATCATTGTTTTCCTTCATTGTAAGGAAATCGCCTGCATAGTAGGGAGCAATGGCGGCGTTTTCACCCTCCATCTTATTGTAGACCTCATCCATAACACGTCCCTGCAGGACTTTGTTCTGCTCCAGGAGCTTATCCTTTGCAGCATTCCAATCAGCTTTATCAGTGGAGTTGAGATCCTGACCGAGCAGGAGCTGAGCGATCGCAAAGGAATCACGTGGGTTGTTAAATGTCAGGATATTGTCCTTGTATTTTTCATCCCACATTACAGACCAGCTGTCAGGTTTTTCCTTGACCATAGTCTTGTTGTAGATCAGTCCGACCATTCCAACAGTGTATGGTACAGAATACTCGTTGTTAGGATCGAAATACATATTCTTGTATTTGTCATCGATGTTCTTATAGTTAGGTATTTTTGACATATCGATCTTTTTAAGCATATCTTCATTTATAAGACGCTCGATCATATAGTCGGAGGGAATTATTATATCATATGAAACGGCACCGCTTTTCAGCTTGGTGTACATGATTTCGTTTGAATCATAATTTGTGTAATTTACGGTGATACCGTATTTTTCTTCAAATTCAGCGTTGATGTCAAGTGAATCATCGCTACCGTCAGAGATGTTCTCACCCCAGTTAAATACATTTATCGTAGTACCAACGAGCTCAGGGACAGGGTACTCTGAGGGATCTTTTTCCTTTCCGCAGGAAGATGCCAGCAAAACGGTTTGTGTCACAAGGACGGCAGAGATAGCTCTTGCAAAAATTTTTTTCATTTAAGTGTTACCTTTCTTTTTTTTGATTTTGTCCTACTATTTTGATGAAATTTTGAAAAAGTTCTTTAGAATCTAAAACTTTCAAACAATTAAATTTGTTTGAAAGTTTTTGTGATTTCGGATTTTATCCGAAAATAGTGTGATTTAAAATTCGGAATCCTGAGAATTTTTCTCGGATTTAGCCTGAGCGATATTGATTATTATAAGGAGTATAAGGATAGTTACAAAAATGAGAGTACATAGCGCATACATATCGGGCTTTACCTTCTTTTTGGTCATTGAATAGATTTTGAGCGGAAGAGTCTGGAAGGATGAGCCGTTTGTGTAGTAGCTGATTACAAAGTCGTCGATGGAAAGGGTGAACGCCATGAGAAATCCGGAAAGGATACCGGGTCTGATGGATGGGATCACCGCTTCAAAGAAAGCACGGACCGGATGACAGCCGAGATCCTCAGCCGCTTCCATAAGATGTGGGTCGGTCTGTCTCAATTTCGGAAGGACATTGAGAATAACATAAGGCAGATTGAAGGTCACGTGTGCTATAAGCAGGGTAAAGAAATTAAGTGATTCGGAAGCACCGATGAGCCTACCGATGAACACAAACAGAAGCATCAGTGATACACCTGTAACAATATCCGGGTTCATCATGGGAATGTTTGTTACATTCATCGTAACGTTTCTTACCCATCTCGATCTCATTCTATATATTCCTACAGCGGCGAGAGTGCCGAGAATCGTAGCGATCACTGCTGAGAGCAGTGCAAGAATAAGAGTGTTTGTAAGTGCCTCCATGGTATCTCTGTTTGAGAACATCTCTTCATACCATTTGAGGGAGAAGCCCGTGAATACGGATGTGGATTTCGATTTGTTGAAAGAAAAGAACATCATTACGAACAGAGGGGCATAGAGAAACAGAAATATGAGAAAATTGAAAACCTTTCCGATTATCTTCATACCACGATACCTCCGTCATTGTCGGAGAATTTATTCATCACAGCAAGGCTGATGAGAATAAACACCATGAGTATAAGGGAAAGGGAAGAACCAAGGTTGTAGTTTCCTGCACTCTGGATCTGTCTTTCAATGGCATCACCGATAAGCTGTACCTTACCGCCACCGAGCTTATATGATATGTAGAAGGTGCTGATTGAGGGCACAAAAACCATGGTGATACCTGAAATAACACCGGGGAGGGAAAGGGGAAGAACAACACGACGGAGCTTCTGCCATGTTCCGCAACCAAGATCCTCAGCCGCTTCGTAAAGTGAAGGATCTATCTTTGACATAACTGTGTATATCGGAAGGATCATATACGGAAGATAATTGTATACCATTCCGAGGATCACCGCACCGGGCGTACCGATCATTTTAATCTCATCAATGCCTACCATGCCGAGCAGATTATTGATGATACCGTTTTTTTCAAGTATCAGCATCCATGAATATGTACGGATGAGAAGATTCATCCACATTGGAAGCATAACGAGCATCATCATAAATTTCTGGCGCGAAACCTTAGCTCTGCTCATGAAAAATGCAAAAGGATATGCCAATATCAGTGTTATTGCCGTAGCAATAAGTGAATACCATATTGATATGATAAAGGTTTCCTTGTAATCACCGAGAGCCTTGATGTTTTCAAGGGTGAAAGCACCGTTTACATCGGTAAAAGCATAATATGCCACGATTGCAAGAGGTACAACAATGAACACAGCCGCCCAAAGAGTATATGGAGCATTGAGTATCACGGTACCAAGTGTGGTACGGGGATGTCTTTTGGGAACGCTTTCAGTCATTACTCCACCTCCTCTTCATCGTCCACAACGCTGAGTGCGTCATGCTCATCGGAATAGGAGCTGTAGTCACCGTACATACCGGAGTACTTTGACTTTTTCATTATATGTATTGCATCGGGCTCAATATACAGCCATACATCCTCGCCCTCATGATGCTCGTCTGTGGTCTGGATCATCCACTTGAATCCGCCTACATCAACGATGATCTCAAAATGAACACCACGGAAGGTGACAGCGGTTATCTTACCGGGGAGCTGCCCCATAGCCTCGGGAACGATGTCAACGTCCTCGGGACGAACAACAACATCGACAGGCTCCATAGGATCAAATCCCTGATCGAGACAGGTGAAAGTATGACCGGAGAAACGGGCTACGAAATCCTTTTCCATAACTCCGTCAATGATATTAGACTCACCGATAAAGTCCGCAACGAAAGCGTTTTCGGGCTCATTGTAGATGTCGGTCGGCTTACCTATCTGCTGAACCCTACCTTCATTCATTACTACCACGGTGTCGGACATTGAGAGAGCCTCCTCCTGGTCGTGGGTCACATAGATGAAGGTGATGCCGAGCTTTTTCTGAATGTTTTTAAGCTCAGCCTGCATATCCTTACGGAGCTTGAGGTCAAGTGCCGCCAAAGGCTCATCAAGAAGAAGCACCTTCGGCTCATTGATAACAGCTCTGGCGATAGCAACACGCTGTTGCTGACCACCCGAGAGCTTAGTTACATTTTTCTTCTCAAATCCCTCAAGATTAACAAGTCTCAGCATCTCAGTGACCTTTTCACGGATCACATCCTTCGGTATTTTCTTTACCTTAAGTCCGAAGGCGATGTTGTCATAAACATTATAATGAGGAAAAAGAGCATAACGCTGAAAAATGGTGTTTACCGGCCTCTGATACGGCGGAACACCACTCATCTCTTTGTCTTCAAAGAGAACAGAGCCGTTTGTTGGCTGCAAAAAACCGCCAATGACACGAAGGGTAGTGGTTTTACCACAACCCGACGAACCGAGGAGAGTTACGAACTCACCGTCACGTATGGTGAGATTCAGTCCGTCAAGAACTCTTTCCCCGTCAAATTCAACGACAATGTCTCGAAGATCAATAATTGTTTTTTTGTTTGCAATGCTTTCAGACATTTTTTGCATCCCCCTTTGCGGTCAAAACCCGCCAAAGCTATAAAGCCCTGCGCGAACCCACCCCAAGCTGATCACAGCCCCCGCAAAGAGTTTTTTACATATCGGAATCCTCCGATTGTAGCTTGTGATCTCTCTGGCTTTCAAGCGAAAACCACGGCCTTTGTTCAAAACTGCCCCGGGTGAAACATACGGCAAAAATACTTTATCTTCTGCACATCAGTATGTTTTTTGTCCTTGCTCATAGGAGCAAGGCGTCGACACAGATGCAAAAATATTACAAGGTACATTATACATTGTAATTCGACATAAGTCAATAGTATATTATAAAATAATCAGTCCTTACGTATCTCTCTCAGCATTGCGATCTCACGGGCATAACCCTCCACCTCATTGGGAGTTTCAAGATAGAAGGGAAGATGCATGATTTTCGGATTTGTAATGATTGAGGTGATACCATCAAGAGCGATGGTACCGTCACCTATTTTCTCATGACGATCCTTGTGAGCACCGAGGGGATTCTTTGAATCATTCAGGTGAATCGCATGAAGTCTGTCAAGGCCGATAACACGGTCAAATTCATCTACTACGGCATCTGTGTCACCTGCGATATCATATCCGCCATCGCTTACATGACAGGTGTCAAGACAAACACCAACATTGTCACGGAACCGAGGCTCGACCTGCTCGATAATGGACTGTACCTCTTCAAAGGTGCGTCCGATCTCCGTACCCTTGCCTGCCATTGTCTCAATGAGAACTGTCGTGGACATCCCCTCGAACATGATCTCATTCAGAAGTGCAGCAGTGCGGCGTATACCTTCTTCGGCTCCTGCCCCAACATGATTACCGGGGTGAAAATTGTAGAGCGATCCGGGAAGTGCTTCAAGAAATTCCAGCTCACCGCGCATGGAAGTGACGGTGTACTCCCTGATCCTTTCGTCAGCAGACGAGGGATTATAGGTGTAGGGTGCATGAGCGAGGGGAGGAGCAAAGCCCTCCTCCTTCAAAAATGCTGCAAGTGCCGCAACATCCGCAGGATCAGCCTCCTTAGAGCTTCTTCCTCGGGGATTTTTCGTGAAATATTGAAAGGCGTTGGCACCGATGGACTTTGCCACCTTGCCCATATTAAGATAACCTCCCGTGAGAGAGAGATGACAGCCGATATAAAACATGATATACTCCTTGGCATAGTGATTTATGTACTTATTTTACCATAGGCGGGGGAGACGGTCAAGGGGGGATTTGCCTGAAAACTTATTGACATTTTGCACAATTTATGGTAGAATAAAAATGGAAAAGATCCACAAATTACATAGTGGGAGGTATATTACGATGAAACGAATTTTGTCTATGCTTATTGCGACGGTAATGCTTCTTTCTTATGCTACAATGTCGCTCGGAACAAATGTTGTGATGGGTGATGTTTCGGGTGACGGTAAGGTGACTCTTTCAGATGTATCTATGATCCTCAAATATATAGCCAAATGGGAGGTAACCATTGATCCTGCCATTGCAGATGTCACAGGCAACGGTACAATCAATTTGACAGATGTTTCACGGATCCTCAAGTATGTGGCAAAATGGGATATTTCACTCACACCTCAGGATAAGCCCGGCACAACTCCGCCGGCTGACGATATATATGAATTTGTTGAGGCTGACTTTGATAAAGAGGAGTTTAAATTTCTTCATTACGGTGAAACTGCAACTGATTTCCATGATCGGTACATATGGTCCGAGGATTACAGTGGCGGTGTTATAGATCATGCCGTTGCAGAGAGAAACCGTTTAGTTGAGGATAAGTACAATGTGAAGATCACAGCAGAGGAGTGCGGTCCCGCAGGCGAAGCTACTATCAGAATGCAGGCAGGGCAGTGTGATTTTGAGGTGATCTACGAGTGGGGAATTCGTTTGAAGAATATCGGTGTTTTTGGCATGCTGTACGATTTCAATGAGCTGAACTATATCAGCCTTGACAAGAGCTACTGGGTACCGACTGCTACCGAGGGACTGACTGTTGCTGACAGACTTTTCATTACCACGAATATGGTAACTATGAACTCCATCGCATGGGTACAGACATATTTCTTCAACAAGAATATGATGGATGAGATAGGTTATGATTATCCTTACGAGTATGTACAGTCCGGAAACTGGACATATGATGTGCTTCTTGAAATGATGATGGCGGCGGAAAAAGACGTAAACCGTGACGGTGTCATGGACAAAAATGACAGATACGGCGGAATTGACGGAGATACCGTCCTTAAGGGGGTATGCGCAGCTCCGCTTGTTGAGGATAACGGTAACGGAACATACGAGTTTATTCCGTATACCGAGGAAATGGTAGGGCAGTATTCAAGATATAAGTCTAAGACCGGCAATGTGCAGAATATGTTTATACTGGATTATACCGACGGTGAGGATATTTCGGGATTTCCCTCTCAGTATGTCGCTGCAAGGTACCTTTCATTTGGTAAGGATCACACACTTTTCATTGACGGCTCTCTTGATATGACAAAGGAATTTGCCTACATGAAGTCAGACTACGGAATCGTTCCTCCTCCGGTTGCCAAGGCGGGTGACGAGTATTCCTGCGGCATGGATCACTTTGCTCCCATGTTCGGAATCCCGATACAGGTGGATGATCCCGATATGACTGCTATCGTATTTGAGTATCTTGCATATGAGTCTGAGAGATTCCTTCTTCCCTCGTATATTGAGACTACTCTTAAGACTAAGCGTATGGAGGACCAAAGAGATTACGCTATGCTTGATATCATAAGAAACTCCGTGGACTATAACTGGATAGAGCTTTATCTGTGGGATTCGGAGCTTTCAACTATCCGACATAAGATACTCACCGCTTACAATGGTGGCAGACTTGAAAGTTACTACCAAAAGTGCCGTGAGGAGCTTGCCGAATTTACTCAAAAAATAACATCACTTGAATAATACACGAAAACAACGGATATCCGATGGTATCCGTTGTTTTTTGTCATGAAAAACGCTTAAAACTCTTTACTTTTCCATCAATATTTGGTATACTAAAATGTAATATGCGATAGTAGGCTCAATTTTGAGTCGGGAAGGACATTTTTA
>SVQM01000103.1 GCA_015065335.1 Oscillospiraceae bacterium
ATCACGATTCCCTCAAGCGTAACAAACATAGGTTATAGTGCATTTTGCGGTTGCGACAGTCTTGTTTCTATCACAATCGCCGAAGGTGTATCAAGCATAGGTGATAGTGCATTCTACGCTTGCGATAGTCTCACAAAGATCACGATTCCCTCAAGCGTAACAAACATAGGTTATAGTGCATTCGACGCTGGCGACAGTCTAAAGGAAATTATCGTTACTGAGGGTAATAAGAATTACACATCAGATAATGGAATACTGTTTAACAAGGATAAGACTGTTTTGATCCAGTTTCCCAGAGGCAAAACCGAAACTAAGTATACAATTCCCTCAAGCGTCACAAGCATCGATCGTTGGGCATTCTACAATTGCGACAGTCTCACAAAGATCACGATTCCCTCAAGCGTAACAAACATAGGTTATAGTGCATTTTGCGGTTGCGACAGTCTTGTTTCTATCACAATTGCCGAAGGTGTATCAAGCATAGGTGATAGTGCATTCTGCAATTGCGACAGTCTTGTTTCTATCACGATACCCTACAGCGTCACAAGCATCGATGTTGATGCATTTAACGCTTGCGACAGTTTCACAACAGTAAATTACAAAGGAACCAGAACTGAATGGTTGTCGATATCTATCGGTGATTCAAACGATAGTGTGCTAACATCAGCGGCTAAGGTATTTAGCGATGGCAGTCATATTCATGGCGGTGGTACAAAGTGTGCTGTTTGCGGACGTAGCTATGGCACGTGCGGAACTAACGTTGAATGGTCATTTGACGAAACCACCGGCAATCTCACCATCAGCGGTACGGGTAAGATGGAGGATTATTACTCACCGTCTTCAGTTCCTTGGCATTCATACCGTTCTTCTATAAAGAACGTTGTGATCGAATCCGGCGTAACAAGAATCGGTGATAGAGCATTCTACGATTGCGACAGCCTCACAATAGTAAATTACAAAGGAACCAGAACTGAATGGTTGTCGATATCTATCGGTGATTCAAACGATAGTGTGCTAACATCAGCGGCTAAGAGATTTAGCGATGGCAGTCATATTCATGGCGGTGGTACAAATTGTGTTGTTTGCGGATTTATTAGCGGCACGTGCGGAACTGACGTCGAATGGATATTAGACGAAACCACCGGCACTCTCACCATCAGCGGTACGGGAAGAATGGCGTATTATGATCCACCGTCTTCAGGTCCTTGGTATTCATACCGTTCTTCCATAAAGAACGTTGTGATCGAACCCGGTGTAACAAGAATCCCTGGTATGGCGTTCGACGATTGTGATAGCCTCACCGAGGTCACAATTCCCTCAAGCGTCATAAGCATCGGTTCTGATGCATTTAACGATTGCGACAGTATCACAACAGTATATTTCAATGGAACCAGAACCGAATGGTTGACGATTACAGAATATATTATCGGTGATTTATTCAATAGTGAGCCGGCTATGGTTTTTAACGATGGCAGTCATATTCATGGCGGTGGTACAAAGTGTGCTGTTTGCGGACTTGTTGGCGGCACGTGTGGAACTGACGTTAAATGGGTATTAGACGAAATCACCGGCACTCTCACCATCAGTGGTACAGGAAAGATGAAGGATTATGATATGGATCCTGTACCGTGGATAAGATACAGTTCTTCCATAAAGAACGTTGTGATCGAACCCGGTGTAACAAGAATCGGTGATTACGCATTCCGCCCCTGCGAGAATCTCACCGAGGTCACAATTTCCTCAAGCGTAACAAGTATAGGTGATTATATATTCATCGACGTGACCACAGTGAGAGGTGTTTTCCCTAAAGTGAATTATAATGGAACACGTGAACAGTGGTCGGATATTTCCTTTGACCCGGAGAGCATATATGAGAATCCTATCTGTTTTAGAGACGGCAGACGGCTTCGGGTTGGTAAGTGCGGAGATGACTTAATATGGACATTCAACGATACAACCGGTACTCTAACAATCAGCGGCACCGGTGAGATGTATGATTATTATAATATAGCAGGTATATATGTTTTTAGCCCAGAGTGGAACAGTTTTAGTTCACGTATAAAAACATTGGTGATAGGATCCGGCGTAACGAGAATCGGTGATGACGCATTCCGCATCTGCGAGAATCTTACCAAAGTCTATTACACCGAAGCTAAAAGCGATTGGTCTTACATTACGATTGGTAGTTCAAATACATCGCTTCTTAATGCATCCATTTCGTATAATCACGTACATTTTTATAAATCCAACGTAACTCCTCCTACCCTTAAGAAACAGGGTTACACAACATATACCTGCTTATGTGGTGACAGTTACATTGATGATTACGTTGCTAAGCTTGATAAGATCATCGACACGTCGAAGAGATTTGCCGACATTGTGCCTGATTCATGGTCAAAGGCAGGTATCGACTACGTTGTATCTTATGGATACATGAACGGCACGGGTAACGGTTCAATGTTCTCGCCGAGCGGAACAATGTCCCGTTCCATGATCGTAACGGTTCTCCACAGAATCGCAGGACAGCCGAGTCACATTGAATTAAATCCCTTCACGGATATCAGTATCGAATGGTACTACGATTCTGTACTTTGGGCGTACCATAAAGGAATTGTAACAGGTACAAGCGCGACAACATTTGCGCCTAATGGAGACGTAACCCGCGAACAGATGGCAACGTTCCTCTATCGCTTTGCAAAGTACATGGGATATGACGTTTCGGGGGCTGCCGACCTCACCGCGTTCCCTGATGCGAATAAGGTTGGTTCATGGGCATATGACGCTCTCGCATGGGCATATGCCGAAGGCCTTATTACAGGCGCCGTGGGAAGTGATGGTATAACTCGTCTGAATCCTCAGGGAGCTGCTACCCGCGAACAGGTAGCGACCATCCTCATGCGTTTCTGCGAAGGTTTTAGCGTAAACGAATAACAAAAGACAAGCGGTGCTGCAGCACCGCTTGTCTTTTAGCCTTATTTTATACAGATATCATAAACGAAAACATCCACTAAAACGTATTTCGCCGACGTAATTTTACCCATTTAACCGTCATTCTTCCACTAATTCCGAATACATCCTAATAAAAAACTGTCAAGACCACCGACACTGTGAAGTACCGGTGGTCTCTATTTATTACTTCACAAAATACTTCTTTCCTGAGATAACGGTTATCATTCTTCCCTGAGACGAGTACTCCGTGCCGTCCTCGGACACAAAGGTCACGTCTGTCTGGTTTTCCGCAAGCTCTACGGTAACTTCCCCGTCGGTGCCTGTAATCTCAAACTCTGTCACCTTAAGGTCAGCCCATTTTGCCGAGACCGCGTAACCTCCTCTTGCACGAAGACCCTCAAACGAGCCATCCTTCAGCTCCTCGCAGATCGCGGGAATAAGGGAGATGAATCCTTCGTGGCTCTGGAGCACCATCTCAGCGATACCCGCGGCACCGCCGAAGTTACCGTCGATCTGGAACGGAGGATGATTGTCAAAAAGGTTATAAAGCGTGGAATGCGTGAACAGCGCTCTTATGTTATCGTAGGTATCTCTGCCGTTTTTAAGCCTTGCAAAGAGATTGATAAGCCAAGCTCGGCTCCAGCCCGTGTGTCCGCCTCCGTGAGCAAGCCTTCTGTCAAGAGACGTCTTTATTGCATGGAACAGCTCGGGGGTGCTTCTCGTTATCTGAGCCTCGGGATAGAGTCCGTAGGCGTGGGAGATGTGTCTGTGGCCGGGCTCGGCATCCTCCCAGTCCTCGATCCACTCCTGAAGCTGACCGTACTTGCCTATCTGCAGCTTCGGCATTCTTGCCCTGACCGCGCGGATCTCGTCAGCGGTCTCGGGTGAAATTTCCAGAATATCCTCAACCTGCGTATAGATGTCAAGGGCACTGCTGATGATCTGTATATCCATTGTGGGCGAGAGGGAGAGGTATACGGGTACCTTGTGACCGTTATGCTCGGCAAGATACTGGTTTTCGGGAGATGCTGAAGGACCGGAATACAGAACACCGTCGGGTCCCTCGAACATAAAGTCGGCAAGGAACAGCGCGGCATCACGGATGAACTCATACGCTGTCTCGCGGAGGAATTTCTCATCCCTCGTGTAAAGGTAATGCTCCCACATATGAAGCGCAAGCCAACCCGCGCCGATAAACCAGAAGCCCCACATTGAGCCTGTAGCAACACAAAATTCATATATATCGGAGATATGATGAATGACGCATCCCCTTGCGTGATAGTTCTCCCTTGCAACTCTGCGTCCGCCGGGGAGAAGACACTCGTTCATGTATTTGAACAGACCCAAGGTGCATTCGGAAATGTTTGCAGTCTCAGCGTGCCAGTAATTCATCTGCAAATTGATGTTTGTGTGGTAATCGGCGTTCCACGGAGACTCGTATCCTTCGCACCAAAGTCCCTGCAGATTCGCGGGGAAGGTATCCTCACGGCTTGAAGACGTGAGAAGGTATTTGCCGAACTGGAAGTACAGTCCGAGAAGTCCGCGGTCAACTGCGTTTTTGTCGTTTTTCAGTCGCACCAGACGCTTTGAGGCGCTGAGGTCATCAACTCCGTCATCACCGAAATTGATATCGGATCTGCCCATGATAGCGGAAAAATCAGAGATGTGCTCTTCACGGAGGGCATCGTATCCCTTATCAGCGAATGCCAAGTATTTCTCGGTATCCATTTCGGGATCTCTGTACTCGGTCACGATGGAAACAAACAGATCGATCCTCGTTGAATTATCTATGATGATATCGTAATCATCGGTGTCGGTTTGTCCGTCGGTGAGTATCTTGACCGTAACTCTGAACTTATGTGCTCCGTTGGCGGTAGTGCAAACGAAGTCCATGAGAGCCGAGCCGTCTTCATAGGAAACGTTTCTTTTGACGCAGTACTTCCTGCGGTACTTAACGTATACCCTGCGGTCAGGATCGGTATCCATTCTCATACATACGAGCTTTGCCGGGTGAGAAGCAAAGCTTTCACGGGTATAACGGACACCGTCAAGCATATAATCGAGGGAGTAAAGTCCGCGTTTCAGATCAAGATGCCGTTCATAGCTTTCATACTCGCCGTATCCGTGAACGTCAACGAACAGGTCTCCCGCAAACTCATAGGAATCCACAAAATAGCGGTGCTTTTTCTCGATATTCTCAACCGCCCAAGCCTCCGCCTCAACGTTCTTTCCTTCGAAAAGCATTTTACGGATAGTGTTAAGCTTGTCAAGATACTCGGGGATGTTGGTGTCGATCTTTCCGCCGTTCCAGATCGTCTCTTCGTTAAGGCAAAGTCTTTCGGTCTCGATGCCGCCGAATAACATGGCACCGATGGAGCCTGCTCCTATGGGAGATGCGTTTTCCCAGTTATAAGCAGGACTTTTTAATTTGAGAAAATAATCCTTCATGGTAATCTCCGTTCAGCCTGCATCAGCACAAATTAAAATGAAACAAACACGTGTCTGCATGGCGTGATGCATGATTTTGTGATTTCAGTATATCACATATCGCCACGTTTTTCAAGCACTGAGAGGGGATAAATTGAGTGAGCTTTTTTTGATGGACAAGGACACGGTGTTGTTTCACTTTGAATTCGACTAAAACCGAATCAAAACTCTCTTCTTAAGACTTACAACGCCCGGGACACTGCTCTTACCGGGGACTGTATTTGACCTTCGGGCCGCTTTTTTATGAGGTAAAGGTTATTACGGTGCCGCCGACGAGAACGCATTCGATTGCACGATGTGCAAAAATGTTGACAACGGGACAAAATTACATTTTGTCCTGATTTAAGTATCTTCAATCTATTGGTATAACAAAGCTTTCAGCAGGAACAGCTATCAATAACAATCATTCTGTATCTTTGTTAAAAACTTTGGTTTTTGAATTGATTGAGACAGAAAATGTATCGGTCAATAAAGATACACATGGAAGAGATATTATTTTGAAGGTAGCATTTTCAAATCATACACCGTTAGCTGAATTTTTATTTATCGGGTGGTTGTATCATAGGGAAAATTAACTAATAATAGGTAGAGTATTAAAAATACCCGTAGTTTTTAAAACTACGGGTATTTTCGTATCTGATCGTACTGTCCTTTGGAGTACGAATCTTAAGATCTGTCTTTTTATTTACTCAAAAGTGACCATTGCCATGATAGATCGATCAGTCAAGCGGCTCGTCGCCCGCTCCGAAGGGAGTCTCAAGGAATGCCTTTATTTCGTTTACAAGCGGATACTTGTCAACGTATCTGATAAAGCCTCTTCCATATTCATCATCGCGGACCATCGTACACAGCTCTTCTCGCTTCGCCATAATAGATTCACCAACATGGTAGAGATACTGGATTTCCGCCCACTTCGCCATGCCTTCGTATACCTCAAGAAGGTGGATACCGTATTTCTTTTTCATTAGCTTCCGGTTCCAATGAGTATACTGCCAGATATGTGTAAGCTCATGCGCAACTGTAGCAATAAAGGATGCTCTTGGAATACCGTTTTCAAGATACACGGTAAATTTCCCCTTCTTTTCAATGGCAACACCAAGGATGATAGCATCCTTAGGAGGCTTTCCGCCTACCGCCTTACCTATCATCTTCTTTAACTTCCGATGCTCGATCATTGATACAGACATGGGCACGTTGATCGTTGCACCGAAGAACTGCTCCAGATTAAGCACAACGTCGTTGAAAAGTCGATTGAGCTCCTCGACTGATTTGATGAGGGTCATACTACAGCTTGCACAGCGCTTTCTTCCGTCGGGAAGTCTGTAATAATCAACAGTGGAAATGGGTGCACCGCAATATGAACAGAATTCAGTTGCTTTTTCATCCGTATTGATGATAGCAGAGCCATCCTTGCTTTTTCTCGTCTGAGAAAGTTCTCCACCGTCGTATTTAAGGTCATCACAGAGGAACTTCAGCGCTCCGTCAAAGTCAAATCCTTTGGGGTATGACGTTCCACCATAGTGTAGATAACTGCTTTTTCCGTTAGTCTCGGTACTGTTCTGCTCATCGGATACTGACTCTTCAGCAGGATTACCGGCAGTGTCAGCTTCGACATTATCCTGTACATCTGTAGCTTCATCGATCATATCGGAGGACATTGTTAATTCGAATTCGTCATCACCGATTACAGTCTCCTCCGCTTCTTCTGCTGTTTCATTTGCTTCTGTATCTGCAGAAGCATCTTCTGCCAAAGAATCGTCGGCGTCAGATACATCAGTTACATCTGTCGTGCCATTTGCCTCTTCCAAAGTAGGATTATCAGTGACAACACTTGTTTCAGCGGGAGCATTACCTAATTCCTCTGCGCCAAGCTCAAGAGAATCATTGTTTTCAACCGTATTTTTTTCGTCAAACTCAGAATTCAGATACATCAGGCTCTCCCTCCTTCTTTGCGGCATTCGGAATCTCATCATCTACTGCTTCCGCATCGGCTGACTCAGCGTCACTCCAGGCGTCAGTAGAGGCGGTGTCTTTATCCGCTTCGTCA
>SVQM01000104.1 GCA_015065335.1 Oscillospiraceae bacterium
CAAAACAAATCTTTATGAGACTCTGTTTGTCATCGATCCCAGACTTTCAGAGGAAGAGACCAAGGCAATGTCCGACAAGTTCACCGGAATGATCGCCGATGCAGGTGAGATCGTTAAGGTTGACGAGTGGGGCCGCCGCAGACTCGCTTACCCCATCGAGGATCAGACTGAGGGCTTCTATGTTCTCGTAGAGTTCAAGAGCGCACCTGAGTTCCCTGCAGAGATCGAGCGTATCTTCAATATCACTGAGGGTATCCTTCGCAGCATCGTGATCCGTAAGAACGAGAAGGCTGCAGCAGAAGCATAAGCTTAGAAAATACTGAGGAAAAAGAGAAGAATTGTAATTATGGCAAACTTCAATTTTAACAAAGTTATTATCGGAGGCAGACTTACAGCCGATCCTGAGCTGAAGACTACTCCTTCCGGCATCTCCGTTGTTTCCTTTACAGTTGCTGTAAACAGACGCTTCGGTTCCAAGGCCGGCGAGGAATCCACTGCGGATTTCTTTAATGTTACTGCATGGAGACAGACCGCTGAGTTCGTTTCCAGATATTTCAGAAAAGCAAGCTCTATTTGCATTGTTGGATCTCTCCAGACAAGAAACTGGACCGATCAGCAGGGTAACAAGCGTTATTCTGTAGAGATCGTTGCAGATGAGGCAAATTTTGTAGACGCTAAGTCCGAGAGCCCGCTGGCTGTACAGCAGGCTGCTGCGGCACAGCAGGCAGGTTATATGCCGGAGAATTACGGTGTTCCGTCTTACTCCAGCGCAGGTGAGGCTCCCAGATTTGAGGAGATCGCCGATGATGAAGAACTGCCCTTCTGATCAATGGGTGATCAATAAGAAAGTGAGGATTTGAAAATGGATATGGAAAAAACTGAAAATGTAGCAGCTCCTGCTGCTGAGAATACTACTGAGGCAGCTCCTGCAAGAGAGGCAAGAGCTCCCCGTCAGCAGAACAGAAGAAGAAAGAAAGTTTGCGCTTTCTGTGCTGATAAGATCGATGAGATCGACTATAAGGATACCGCTCGTCTGAGAAAGCACATCTCCGAGCGTGCGAAGATCCTGCCCCGCAGAATCTCCGGTACCTGTGCGAAGCATCAGCGTCAGCTGACCACCGCTATCAAGCGTGCTCGTCAGGTTGCACTCCTTCCTTACATCAGCGACTAATTTAAGTGGATATTTAATTCCGGGAGGGAACTTTTTCGAGAAAAAGGTCCCTCCCGGACCCACCTTCAAAAAGCTTTAATAAAAAACAAGACAAGGTATGGATTAAACCGTTTGGATTTGGGTTTAATATACCTTGTTTTTGTATTTATCGGATCACCGAACCTGCTGAATCACTCCGCAACCTATTTTAGTGCCTGCGTTACCGGCAGGCTGTGTTGTGAAATCATCGGGCATACTGTGGATAACGACAGTTTTGCCTATGATCTCTTTCACTGTAAAGCGGTCTGTAGTTACGGACATATGTGCTCCGCCATTGCATTTGATCAGCGGGGGAAGATCACCGCTGTGTCTCGGATGAGGGTTTCCTGCAGGATTATAATGACTTCCGGTTTCGGGAAACCCCTCCCCTTTACAGCTGTTTCCCTCATGAATATGGAATCCGAAGAATCCCGATTTTGAATCGGGTAGTCCCGATATGTTCACTGATACGATAACGCAGTCTTTAGTTTGATAAAATTTTATGTCACCGAACAGCCCGGGCACTTCTTTTCCTCCGTGGATCGCAGCGATGGCGTTAGGGTATGGAATGTAGTTGTTCATGTTTATCACCTCAGTTCAGTATATGCCGAAGTGTGAGAGTGTGCTTCTCTACCTGAGGTTGCAACCGTAGGTTGAGAAATCTCTACCAATCGTTTATTGCGTACTACGACAAAATGAGTTATAATGTTGTCAGAAAAGCAAAGGAGATCTATTATGGAAAATACGAATACGATTCTTGCACAGAATATAAAGAAATATCGTTTGAAAAGCGGCATTACGCAGGAGGAACTTGCATCAAGGCTCGGCGTGACCTATCAGGCTGTATCAAAGTGGGAAAATGAAAAGGCCGCTCCTGATATTTCGTTTTTGCCCGATATGGCGGAGATATTTGGGTGTTCTATTGACGAATTGTTTGGGAAAGCTTCAGCGGATAAAATACACGGAGAGATTCACTATGATCTTTGTACTGAGTTTCCGTGGGCTGATGATAATACTCTACGAGGTATCGTTTGCCTCGGAAGGAAGATGCTTCGAGTGTCGGAGGACGGTCTTGAGGGTGACAGATTTACCTTTGAGGTAACCTCTGAAACAGGTGAGATCGGGAAGGTATACAGCGAGTGGAGTATTGCTGTTTCGTGTAACGTCTCCGGCGGATGCGAATCGGGTGGTGACGTGTATGTGTCAGGTTCTATGTTCGGCGGATGTAATGCAGGCAGAGACGTGTATGCGTCAGGCCCTTTGTCTGGCGGATGCAACGTGGGTGGAGACGTGGTTGTGTCAGGCCCTTTGTCAGGCGGGTGTAACACTGGTGGTGATCTAACTGTAGGCGGCTCCATAAGCGGTAATATTACCTGCGGTGACAGCATGACCGTGGACGGATCCATAGAAGCGGAAATGATTCGTTGCGGAGATAACATTACGGTGACAGGTGGCATTGAAGCAACAAGTATATACGGAGAGGTTATCTGTAATGAGGTGAAATGCGAAAAAATAGAAGGCGATGTTACGATTTTGAAGAAATAAATAAACAAGGTACAGTAAACCAAACGGTCTAAACTGTACCTTGCATCTTTTTAATTGAAAGTTTTTGGAGAGGGGGACCGGGGGAGTACCTTTTTTCAAAAAGGTGCTCCCCCGGCAATATAAAAATTCTTACAATTCAACTACGCGCTTTTCTTTGTGGGAGATGAGCGCTGCGGTCTGGAGCTTGTGGGACAGTGCGGTTTCATCAAGTCTCATACATCCGAAGGGAACTTCCTTGCCTTCGATCTCGGAGATGAAGGACGCCCACATCTGGAGGATAGCGTCAGCAAAACCGAACTCAAAGATCCCGCCGGTGATGGTGGGGATCATGGGCTTGTTTCCGATACCGAGACGGCACCATGCCTGCTCCTTGTCCCATGAATCGGTGTAGTAGAATGCGTTGGGATCGTTTGTGGTGAATCTTGCGGATGCCTTCAGTCCGTGCACTTCAAGAGTCCAGTCATCGGTAGCACCGGGACACATACGCTTCATCTCAATGAACAGAGGGAATGTGTCGCCGTCCTTGTCACGAACATCGCAGGTCAGAGTTGCGTTATCCCATGTAAGGCAGGGAACCTTGCCGCCCTTGCCATCAAAGCGCTCCTTTACGATCTTGGACAGCTTTGCGTATACGTTGATGGGGGTCCAGCCCATGCGGAAGGGTACGTGCTCTGCGTGGATTCCAAGATCACCCATGCAGCCGTACTCGCCGTTCACTTCGATCATTCTCTTCCAGTTGATGGGCTTGTTTACATCCATGTCGCTGGAGTGACGGAATGCACCTCGAACCTCAATGATCTTGCCGAACTTGTCCTCCTTGATCCAGCGGATCAGCTCCTGACAGCCGGGGAAGTAGGGGAACTCGCTGGAGCAGCGAACGATCACCTCAGGATGCTTTGCAGCGCACTCAAGAATCGCCTTGTTCGCCTCGATGTCGATTCCGAAAGGCTTCTCTCCGAGGAGGTGCTTGCCTGCCTCAATGATATCGCAGTAGAACTTCTGATGCAGATTGTGAGGTACTGCGCAGTAGATGGCGTCGATGTCATCTCTCTTCAGAAGCTCGTGGTAATCGGTCTCATTGTACTTGATGGTGTCGAAATTCTTCAGAAACCACTCTTTTACGTTGTCGTTTGTGTCGCAGATTCCCACGATCTCGGGACGTGCGATGTCAGCGGTGATGTGGCACCATCTTGCGGCGGCAGATGCGAACTCACGTCCCATAAGACCGCAGCCGATGATACCGAAACGAATAGTCTTGCTCATTTTATGTATCTCCTGTCGGATATTTTATTCTATTATATAATTGTACCATAAAGGCAGGGGAGTGTCAAGGAGTGACGGAGAGAATACTCCAAAAGCCTTCCTTGTGCAAAGGCTTTAAGATGAGATCATTGTAATTATGGAATGGTAAAGAAGATCCCAGCCGATGTGAAGACATCGGCTGCTCCTTCGGAGTTCGACTCCGCCCCGATTTTGTCATTCTGAGCGTAGAAAAACACCCCGGTGGGGTGTTTTTCGTAGTCGAACCCGACCATAGGGAGGGCGCGAAGCGGAATCTGTCTTCGGGGGCTTCGTTCAGGATGACATAGTAACTAAAGCTTTTCTTGATTTAATGAGTTTGGGCGGTAATCAGATCACGGTGGCTTCAAACTCAACCGTCACGTGAGTTCTTATCGGTGACAGCGTTATTGTGCAGTGTCATTGTATGTGATATAATACATACAGAAGCAGGGCCCGCTTACTTTGGTGAAACGAGGTAATATTATGAATAACATGGGTAAAAGAATAAAGGAACTGCGCCGCAAGTGCGATCTCACACAGGAGAAGCTTGCGGACTATCTCGGGGTAACGTACCAGTCTGTGTCAAAATGGGAAACGGGAGTCACGTTTCCCGATCTTGCGCTGATAGTGCCGCTGTCCCGTGTGCTCGGCGTGAGCACGGATGAGCTTCTTGGGGCGGTGGATGATACAGACGGTCGTGCGGAACTTGAAGTGGCATACTGTGAATATTTGAAAAGAGACGATCATGAAGCAAGCTATCATATGGCGGTTGAGGCAGTGCGTGATTATCCGAATGAACTAAAGTATATGGAATGGCTCGCTACTATGGAATATACTATCGCATATGATGCGGAACAGGAAAATGGTGGTTCACTTAAAGATTGTCATGAATTTTTCGAAGAGATGATGGACAATTCTATGCGGCATTATGAGTATGTAATTGATAATTGCAGTGATGATCTAGTACGAAACAAAGCGATATTTGGAATGATTATTGATCTTTTGTATCTCGGGAGAATCGATGAGGCACAGTGGTACGCTGAAACCGTATATTCGGGTAAAAGACTTTGGGATGTGGTCAAGGTCCTAACCGATGGAATCCCCCTCCGCAACCGAGATGATTTCAAAGCACTTTTTGAATAACAGACTAACGAGCACCCGCCGTAACTGGCGGGTGTATCTATATAGCCTTCTCCTGTGGGAGAATGGGGACATAGTTTCGCTTTGCGAAACAGGTGGATTGAGGAGTGATTTATAAATAAGAACACCTCAATCCGTACCGGCTACGCCTTGCCACCTTCCCCCACTGGGGAAGGCCTTTTTCTCCTCCCCATTTTATTTTCCCAAATCATACTTTACCATATTGACATTCCCACCCCTTTAATGTTAAAATATATTTGTAAAATTATACCTGCCGAAAGGAGATATACAATGTTCGGCGTAGAAGTAACTGATTATGACAAAAAAGTATGGGAAGAAGAACTGCGTGACTTTCTCCCCGATAAGATAATCGACTGCCACGTTCACGTGTGGACTCAGGGTATGGAGAGAGAAGGAACCAAGGCTGCCAGCCGCAAGGGAATGGTTGACTGGACCTCCATCGTTGCACCCGATCTCACTATCGAGGATCTGATGCAGTCCTACTCACAGATGTTCCCCGGCAAGGACGTGCGTGCAGTCCTCATGGGCTGGCCCTCACACGATCTTGTGAAGACCAACGACTATGCGATCAAGGTGGGCAAGGAGAAAAACTTCCCCACATTCTACTGCACAAACTGGGACACCCCCGCAGAGGAGATCCGTGATGCCATCGTGAACCGCGGATTCTGCGGAATCAAGCCTTATCTCAATAACTCCCCTGCGTACATACCTGCCGCAGAGGTTCGCATCTTCGATTACCTCACTCACGAGCACCTCAAGGTTGCGGATGAGCTTGGTGCCATCGTAATGCTGCACATCCCCCGTTCAATGAGACTTCGTGATCCCGTGAATCTGGCGCAGATGCTTGAGATCAACGACAAGTACCCGAATGCGAAGGTCATCATCGCACACATCGGCAGAGCTTATTCCGTTGAAGATTTCGGTGACGCATTTGAGGTGATGAAGCGTGCTACCAATCTTTACTGGGATTTCACCGCAAACTGTCTTGCCGAGGGTATCGAGGAGGTCATCAAGATGGCAGGAGTTGACCGTGTAATGTTCGGCTCCGATATGCCCATCACAAAGATGCGTATGTACCGCATCACCGAGAACGGCAAGTATCTGAACGTTGTGCCTCGTGGGATCTACGGTGACGTTTCAAACGATCCCAATATGCGTGAGACCGACGAGACCGATATCACCACATTCATGTATGAGGAGCTTCGTGCATTCAAAAAGGCTGCCGAGAAGTTGAATCTCTCCCGTGAGGATATCGAGAAGATCCTCTGCAAAAACGCCGCAAAGCTGTTCGGCATGGAGATATAAAGGGGACGTTGTTGGGGCGTTGCCCCAAACATCGCTTCGCTTGGCAACCTAAAGGTTGCCCTACCAAAGAACTTTTCGAGAAAAGTTCCTTGGAACCTCAAAAGCTTTTAAATAAAAAGGATGATACGTAGGGGGCGACGTCCTCGACGTCCCGAAGCGAAAACACAAATCGTACGAAACGTTGAGAGTGTATCCCAATGAAATATATTTGAAAGTTTTTGGGATCCACCCCTTTTTTCAAAAAGGGGTGGCAGAGCTCGAGACAGAGTCTCGATAAAATAATAAAAATAATTCTATACATACAAAGGAAACAAACACCATGAAAACTGCAAAGATCGGCTTTTTGCCCCTTTACATCAAGCTTTACGATGACTGCGGACTGCAGGACATCCGTGACAGGACCGAGGCCTTCTATGAGAAGATGGCACAGGGCTTTGAGGCAAAGGGAATCGAAGTTATCCGTTCACCCTTCTGCTGCGTAAAGCCTGAGTTTGAGGCTGCTGTAGCAAAGTTTGAGGCTGAGGGTGCTGACTGTATCGTAACATGGCATGCAGCATACTCTCCTTCTCTTGAGTCCTACGAGACTCTCGTTAAGACAAAGCTGCCCATCATCGTAATGGACACCACCGATACCTACGATTTCGGACCTGCCGCAAGTCCCGCACACGTTAATATGTGCCACGGAATCCACGGCGTAATGGATATGACCAGTCTCCTTAAGAGATACGGCAAGCCTTATGAGATCGCTGCAGGTCACTATCCAATCTCCGACGTAATGGATAGAACCATCGGCTACATCCGTGCGGCTGTAGGTGCAAATTCTCTCGCAGGTACCAAGGTCGGTACCATCGGCGGAAGCTTCGACGGAATGGGTGACTTCCTCGTATCCGATGAGGAGATGAAGGAGCGTTTCGGCGTAGAGGTCGTATACGACAACAAGAAGC